>JBBSAF010000072.1:0-10502 GCA_038252525.1 Tepidisphaerales bacterium | reverse complement strand
GAACCGGCCCGATGGCGCGGCAATTCCAGCGACTGTGGACCCTCGGCATGCGCGGCTGGTTGAAACACGCCCGGGCGGGCGATGTCCTGCCGATCTGCGCCGAGCTCGGCCCGCCGGGATATTCGATCACCGATCTGGATGGACGCGAGATTTCCGACCGATGGGAGCAGGGCCTGGTGCTCAAGCGGCTGGCCGAGGCGGCGTGGGCGGACGCGGCGGAGTGATCGCGGGGTCGTCGGGAATGCCCCCGGCGGATAAAATCCGTCCATGCCGAAAATGCCCGCCCACCGCGACGATCCGGTTCCGCCCTCGGCCCGCGCCGCCGAGCTGCGACAACGAATCGACCATCACAACCATCTGTATTACACCCAGGCGGCGCCGGAGATCACCGACGCCGAATATGACGCGCTGATGCGCGAATTGATCGACCTGGAGGCCGCCCGCCCGGAGTTGGCCACCGACGATTCGCCGACCCGGCGCGTCGGCGGCGAGGCGATCGACGGCTTCGCCACCGTCGAACACGCCGTGCGGATGATGAGCATCGACAACACCTATGACGAAGGCGAGGTGCGGGCCTTCGACCAGCGGGTGCGCGAGGCATTGGCCAAGCGCGCACAGGGCGCCGGGGAGGGCGGCGGGCTGTTCGGCGGCGACGGGAGCGCCAGCGCCGAGGGAGCCGGAGCCGAGCCGAAAATCCGCTACGTCGTCGAGCCGAAGGTCGATGGGGTCGCGGTCAATCTGCGGTACGAAAACGGCGTGCTGGCGCTGGCCGCCACCCGCGGCGACGGGCGGCGGGGGGATGACATCACCCACAACGTCCGAACCATCCGGGGCGTGCCGCTGAAACTGCGCGGCGATGCCATTCCGCGGATTCTCGAGGTCCGCGGCGAAATCTTCATGCCCACCGGTGAGTTCGAGCGCCTCAACCGGCTGCGGGCCGACGCCGGCGAGGCGCTGTTCGCCAACCCGCGGAACAGCACCGCCGGAACGCTCAAACAGCTTGACCCCAAAATCGCCGCCCGGCGCCGCTTGCGATTCGTGGCCCATGGCCTCGGCCAGGTCGAACCGCCGGCATCGGACAGCTATTTCGATTGGCTGGGATCCATCGAAAAACTCGGGCTGCCGATCAGCGCCCGCGCCGCGCGGCTCGACGGCATCGACGCGGTGATCGCCGCCATCGAATCGTTCGCAAAAACCCGCCTCGATCTGCCCTATGGCACCGACGGGATGGTGGTGAAGGTCGATTCGCTGATCCAGCGCGATCGCCTCGGCGAAACCAGCAAGGCGCCGCGATGGGTGATCGCGTTCAAGTATCCGCCCGACGAGGTGCCGACGAAATTGCTGGCCGTCCGCTGGCAGGTCGGCAAGGGCGGCACGCTGACGCCCGTGGCCGACCTCGAACCGGTTTTCGTTTCCGGGTCCACCGTGTCGCGGGCGACGCTGCACAACATCGACCGGATCACGCAGCTCGACCTGCGAATCGGCGACACGGTGATGGTCCGCAAAGCCGGGGAGGTCATCCCCTACATCGGCGGCGTGGTCAAGGAGAAACGTCCGCCCGACGCGCCCGCCGTCGCCGCCCCGACGGTCTGCCCGGCCTGCGCCCAACCCGTCGAACGCGATCCCGACGGCCCGCACATCCTCTGCGTCAACCCCGCCTGCCCCGCCCAGCTCAAGGAGCGCCTGCGATGGTTCTGCGGGCGCAACCAGATGGACATCGAGAACCTCGGCGAGGCCCTCATCGAACAGCTCGTCGACGGCGGGCGGGTGAAATCCTTTGGCGACCTGTATCGCCTGACGGCCGAACAACTCGCGGGTCTCGAGCGCATGGGCGACAAAAGCGCCGCCAACGCCATCGCCGCCATCGCCGAAAGCCGCCGACGTGGATTGGACCGGCTCTTGGCCGGGCTGGGCATCCGGCACATCGGCAATCGCGTGGCGGGTATTTTGGCCGATCACTTCGGATCGCTGGACGCGCTGGGCGCGGCGACGGTCGAGCAGTTGTCCGACATCCACGACATCGGCCCCGCCATCGCCCAAAGCGTCCACGACTTTTTCCATGGCGCCGCCGGAGCCGCCGCGGTGGCCGACCTGAAGTCCGTGGAGATTGACCCCAAACAGTCGCCGCGCCCCCTGGCCGCCCCCGGTCCGCTGACCGGTCAAAGCATCGTCGTCACCGGGACGCTGGCGCACTTCGACCGCAAGGAGATCGAACAGTTGATCGAGTCGCTGGGGGGCCGGGCGTCGTCGAGCGTGAGCAAGAAGACCGCGTTCGTGGTCGCAGGCGCCGATGCCGGGAGCAAGCTGGCCAAGGCCGGGGCGCTGGGGGTTGCGGTGATGGATGAGGCGGAGTTCCTGGAGAAGTTCGGGCGGGCCGATGGACAAGGATCGCAAAGGGACGAAGAGGCAAAGGCATAGTCGGCGGCGTCACGGGCATGTGGCCAGCAGGGTGATGGATCGGCAAAGCCGGACCGGGGCGGCCTGGCGACAACAGATTCTCCCATCGCTGCGAGGAACGGGGGCGGGACGGGGGCGGGACGCTTCCGCCACGACAAGGAAAAACCGTTCCATCCCTTGTCGCGGGGACGCCTCGGCACCGCTGTGATACACAACTCGCTCCTTGCCCCCCGTCGATTCATGTAGCTCAGCCGCCCCCGGCTGAGTGAAGGGTGATTGGCGTGTCAACGGGGTGACACAGCCGAGGGCGGCTATGCCACATATCTCTTTGCACAAGGGCAGTTTAAGGCTGGCCACGGACTTGCGTATGACAACGAGGCGCCCCACCCCGCCCGCTGCGCGGTTGCCATTTCGACCGAACGCCGTCCCGACCCACACCCCCTCATCGTCGCCTTTGCTCTCTTTGTCGCCTTTGCCCTCTTTGCCCTCGGTGATCCATTGAACAGCATGCTCCTCCCGCGTACCCGCCGCCCTCACCCCAGCGCCCCATCCACCACCGTCCGCACCGCGTCGATCTTCGCCTCGGCCGTCGCGCGATCGGGCGCTTCGGCGATGATGCGCATGATCGGCTCGGTGTTGCTCGGCCGCGCGTGGACCCACGAGCGGTCCCAGTCGATGCGGATGCCATCCTGCGTGTCCACCTTCTCCGACGCGAACGCCTTCTTCACCGCCTCCACCGCGCGCTCGGCGTCCTCCCGCTTGCACGGGAACTTGGTTTTCACGATCTCATATCGCGGGATCTCGTCCACCAGCTCCGACAACTTCTTGCCGCTCTCGGCCATCAGCGCCAGCACATACGCCATCCCCACCAATGAATCGCGCCCCGGCACGATCCGCGGGTCGATCACGCCGCCGTTGCCCTCCCCGCCGATCAGCGCGCCGCTCGCCAGCATCGCCTCGACCACGTTGGCCTCGCCCACCGCCGTCCGCACGACCGTCGATCCGGTCGCGGCGGCGATGTCATCGAGCATCCGGCTGCTCGACAGGTTCGTCACCGTCACGCCGGCTTTCTTCGACAGGATATATTTCGCGCACAGCGCCAATGAATACTCCTCGCCGATGTATCGCCCCGTCTCATCCACGATCGCCAGCCGGTCGGCGTCGGGATCCTGTGCGAATCCGACCGCCGCCTTCTGACGCTGGACCTCCCCGGCCAGCCCGCGCAGGTTCGCCTCGGTCGGCTCGGGTTCGTGGGCGAATCGACCATCCGGCGTGGCATTGATGTGGATGAGTTGGCAGCCCAATTTGCTCACCAGCGTCGCGCTGGTCACGCATCCGGCGCCGTTGACGCTGTCGATCACCACCTTGAATCGCTTGGCCGAAATGCCCAGGGAATCGACGCGCTCGATCACCTTCTTCACATGCAGGGCGTGGGTCTCGGTGTTGCGCTCCGGCGCCGTCAGTTCACCGACCGCCACGTATCCGCTCGCCCGCGATTCATACAGCGACTTGATTTGACCGGCCTTCTCCGGCGGCAACGCCACCGCCTGATGATCGAGCCACTTAAGCCCGTTCCACTCGATGGGATTGTGGGATGCCGTGGCGATCATCCCCGCGTCCGCCTTGAGCCAACGCACCATCATCGCCACCCCCGGCGTGCTGACGACATCGAGGTCGATCACCGCGATGCCGCTGGCGGTCAGCGCCGCCACCGCCGCATCACGCACCCACGGCCCGCTGGGACGGGTGTCGCGTCCGAAGACCACGCGGAACTGCCCGCCGTCCACGGGTTTTTGCGTCCGCTTCAGCCACTGGGCGAACGCCGCCGCCATCCGCCCCACGACCTCGGGCGTCAGACTCCCGCCGATGGTCCCGCGCATCCCCGAAATACCGATCATCAACGCATCTTGCATCACTTGCCCCCCGCCGGCGCGGCGCGCTCATCCAACATCCGCTTGACCGCCAGCATATTGATGACCGCCAACGCCGCCATCGCCAGCCCCACCGTCAGCGCCATCACCGTGAACCACATCGGCATCTGCCGGAAGGCCGAATCCTCGTTCACGAAAAACCGCAGGCCTCCGACGATCGGCAACCCCGCGCCCAACACCAGCAGCATGGGGATCATCGTCCGTCGCAGCCCGATCTTCTCGTTGTCGATGATCTTGGCCTTGACCGCCACCTTTCGCTTGGGCGCGAAAACCGACGCGTCCGGCGCCGGCGCCATCATCGCGTCGTCATCGACCGCCCCGGCGGAGGCCGTCGCGCTTGGATTTACCGACGAAGCGGAGACGTTTTTCCCCGGCCCCGGTCCTCCACCGCGGCTCGGCGCGGGCCTCTCGGCGCGGCTCGGGGCGGGTGGCGCGGTCGGTCGTCCGGCGGTCGGGCGATTGGGGACGGGAATCGCCGCCGGGCGCGCCGGCGGCGGGGGGGCGACCGGTGGAACCGCAGCCGATGGCGACCCAACCGGAGCCGATGCCCGTGCGACCGGCCGAACCGCAGCCGCCGCGGCCGCCGTCGCCGGCGCGGGGGGCGCGCCGCCCTCGGCCCGCGGTTCAACGGGCTCGTCGGCGTGCCGCGACGCCTCTTCCAACTCCGCCTCGGTCGGCTCGGTGTCGTCGGCGTCCATCCCCGCCAATGCCTTGGCCCACTCGTCGTTTTGATTGCCCGCCATCGCTCTCCTTCGCTTCAACCCCTACGGTCCCCGCATCTTATCGGACTCATCGGCGCCAAACCCTGGCGCGGGCACAATCGACGTTGCCCGTGATTTTCCACGCGGATTATAGTGAACGTCATGGCCGGCCCCAACCCCATCGCCATCCGACCCCCGGCCTTCGCGGGACAATTCTACCCCGCCCACCCCGACCGCTGCGCCGCCGAAACCGACGCCCTGCTCCGACAAAACCCCTCCGCCGTCGCCACCGACCGCTGGATCGGGGGCTTGGTTCCCCACGCCGGCTGGATCTGTTCAGGCGCGATCGCCGCCACGACGCTGCTCGCGTTGGACGCCTCGACCCCGGCCGCCGGCGCCCCCGATTGCGTGGTGATCTTCGGCGCCGTCCATTCCCCGCTGCCGGCCCGGCGCGCCGCCCTCGACACCCATCGCCTATGGGCCTTGCCCACCGGCCCGATCCAACAAGCCGATGACCTCACGCCCCGACTCGCCGCCGCCACCGACCTGATCGACTTCGACGACCGCCTCCATCGCCACGAACACGCCATCGAGGTTGAATTGCCCCTCATTCAGCGCCTTTGGCCGAACGCGAAAATCATCCCCATCGAGGTTCCCGCCATCGCCGATGCCGCCGAGATCGGCCGGCGGGTCGCGGAGCTCGTGCTGGCCGAGCATGGCCGCGCGATTTTTCTCGCCAGCAGCGACCTGACCCATTACGGCCCGAATTACGGCTTCACCCCCGCTGGCATCGGCCAAGAGGCGCTGGACTGGGCGATGCGCAACGACCGCCGGATGCTGGAGGCCATCGCGCGGCTCGACCCCCAACCGATTGTGCCTTTGGCCAAGGAGCACCACAACGCCTGTGGCGCCGGGGCGATCGCGGCGATGTTGGCCGCTTGCCGGGTCGCCGGCGCCGGGCGATCGGCCTTGTTGGACCATGCCAACAGTTGCCAAACGCTCGCCGCCGTCGCCCCCCAGCCGCCGACCAACGCCGTCGGGTATGGGTCCATGGTCATCGGATGACCGGGGTTGCCCCGGCGCGACATCATGCGCCGGTGTGTGGCGTGGGAACAACATGGTGCCCGGCCAATGGGGTTTCCGGGCATCGCCCGGCGCGATCGGCGCGACCGCGATGATCGGCGACCCCCCCCGGTTGTGAGTCAATTGGCCGGATTTGGTCTCCAGGCACGCGAAAAATGAAGCGGCCCGGACCGTGGAATGGGGTTTGTTGGGGGTCCCGCGTGGATGCCCGCCGCGATTCGTCGTGGCGGGGCGGGGAAACGATTGCAGGAATTGGAGAGGAAAACATGAACGAACAAGAGTTCCATACCAAATTGGGCGAACTGATGGGTGAAATCAGCACCCTTCCCCCGACCGAACGCCGCAAACTCGAAAGCCTCGCCGACGAAACCCGCCAGCGCCATGAGCGCCTGCGCCAAACCGTCAGCGGCCTCCAGGAGAGCCTCGACTACCTCCGCCTGAGCATCAAATACCTGGTGTTCGACCTCGAGGCCACCCGACGCGAGAACGGCTACCTCCGCAAGATGCTCGAGGAAACCACCGGCAACAGCGATTGAGGCCTTCGAGGTATCAGCCGTTTCCCGGCCGCGGCTCGCAAGGGCCTTGGCGACGGGAATCGCCTGTCCCATTCCCTACCCTTTTTTCCGCGCGATCAGCAAGAGGGAATTGCCGATCGGCATCGAGCACCGCTTCAGCAGAGGCCGCTCGGCGTCGAAAATCCATTCCAACGTTTTATCCAGCCACTTCGGTCCGAAACGGTTGTCGTGGCTTGGCGGACGCCCGCTCCGCTTGTCGCGCCAATTCTTGAGCTTGCGCGCGGTCCAGATCATCGGCAGCAAGAAAGTGCAAAAATATGTCGCCCGCTCGATTTCCCAGACCGCCGGGTCGAACAATTTGACCAATTGCTCGCGCCGATAGCGCCGGTAGTGGTGGTTGACGACATCATGCCCCGACCACAGGCTCATCAAGGCCGGGACGGTGATGAGCACCTTGCCGCCGGGGTTGAGGGCGGCGGCGATTTCACGCACCGCCGGGGCGTCGTGTTCGACATGTTCGAGCACATCGCACAGGCTCACCAGGTCGAAGGTTCCGAATTGCGAAAAATCCCAGGACAGCCCGGTTTGCCGAACATCCAGCCCCTTGGACGCGGCCCGCTCGACGCAGTGGGCGTCGGTCTCGACCCCCATTTTGTCGGCGATCTTGCCGTAGTGGTTCAGAATCACCCCGGTGCCGCACCCGACATCCAGCCAGCGAAGCGGTTTGCCCTCGGCCGGGGCGACGACGCGGCGGTCGAGGAACGACTCGATGATGCGCCGGCGCACCTTATGCCACCAATGGTTGAGCTCGAATTGCTCGTATTCCGCGAGATACGCTGGATCCATGACCGTCTCCCCGTCGATGGGCGATGCCGGACCCGATCATAAGCCCCGTCAGCGCCGACACAAGCGCGGCCAGCGCATGAAAAACCCCCGAACGCCCGTCCGGGGGTCATGGTTCATCTCGACGGACCCGATGCGTCCGCCCCTGTCTTACCTGCCAACTGCCAACTGCCAACTGCCGTAATTCAGTTGCTCGCGGCCAGTTCCTTCGCCGGCTTGGCGCCCGGCTCGTCGGTCTTCTTGACCTTGCGGATCTCGGCCAGGCGGGTGGCCTTGCCGACGCGATCGCGGAGGTAGTAGAGCTTGGCGCGGCGGGTCTCGCCGGAGCGGCGGACGGTCAC
Organism: Tepidisphaerales bacterium; assembly: GCA_038252525.1. Taxonomy (GTDB): domain Bacteria; phylum Planctomycetota; class Phycisphaerae; order Tepidisphaerales; family Tepidisphaeraceae; genus JBBSAF01. Next base: position 2,691 of record JBBSAF010000072.1, on the reverse strand, counting down.
CGATTGCACGAACGGCGAGTGCAGCGGGTAGATTCGCTCCACGCCCTCGTTGTTGACGATCCGGCGGACGGTGAAGGTCTCGTTGATGCCCGAGCCTTTCCGCATGATGACGATGCCGGTGAAGACTTGGGTGCGCTCCTTTTCGCCCTCCTTGATGAGGGTCGCCACATCGACGGTGTCGCCGACGAGGAATTGGGGCGGCTCTTTTTTCATCTGACCGAGTTCGATGTTTCGGATGATCTGGTTGATCATGGTTTTCTCCGGCGCTCACCTGTTGTGTCGTTCCAGATACGCCCGCCACAGGTCCGGCCGGCGCTCTTGGGTTTTTCGTTCCCGCTGCTCATGTCGCCACCGGGCGATGGCGCCGTGGTCGCCGCCGAGCAGCACCTCCGGCGTGGCCCGCCCCTCGCACTCGCGCGGGCGGGTATATTGCGGATACTCCAACAAACCGTCGGCGAACGACTCGTCCTCGGCCCCGGTCGCCGCGCCCAGCACGCCCGGGATGAGCCGGACGACCGCGTCGATGACGACCATGGCGGCCAGTTCGCCGCCGCTGAGGACATAATCGCCGATGCTCAGTTCCATCGGCTGCAAGGCTTCGATGATCCGCTCATCGAATCCTTCATAATGTCCGGCGATCAGGAGCAACCGCTCACTTTTCGCCAATTCACTCGCCAACGCCTGGTCCAGCACCCGTCCCTGGGGGGTCAAAACGACCCGTTTGGACGGTCGGGGGTCACGGGCTTCGATGTCGCGGACGGCCCGCAGCATCACCGGCGCCATCAGGACCATTCCCGGCCCGCCCCCGAAGGGCTTGTCATCGACCGACTGATGCGCGTCCGTGGCGTAATCGCGCAACTGGACGGGGTGGTAACTGACCAATCCCTTGTCGGCCGCCCGTTTGGGGATGCTCGTGCCCAAAATCGGGGCGAACATCTCCGGGAACAGGGTCAAAATGTCGATCCGCAGCGCCATAAGCCATAACCCATCGCGCCACCGCCGGTTATGGTCCGCTCACGCCTTGCCGCCGCCAGCGCCGCATCGCGTATCCGCGACTTTATCAACGCGCCGCGACTTTTCCCACCGCGCCGCGACGGTGAGGGGGAGAGGGCATTTCTCCGCCCCCGCGCCGCCTCACGCCTTGCAGCCTCACGCCTTGGCGGGCGCGGCCGGGACGACCTTGGGCTTGCCCGGACGGGGCAATTTCAAGGACTTATGCTCCACGCCGCTGCGTTTCAGCAGGGTCGAAACCGTCTCCGACGGGATCGCGCCGTGGTCCAGCCAGTGCTTGCAGCGTTCCAGGTCGGCCTGGAACTGCTTGCCGGCTTCCTTGTTCATCGGATCGTACGATCCCAGCTGTTCGATCACCCGGCCATCGCGCGGCGAGCGCGAGTCGATGGCGTTCAGGCGGTAGAACGGGTGGTGGATGCGACCCAGTCGTTTCAGTCGTAGCTTCACGGGCATGCGGAATCTCCAAAGTCACTGGCAATTTACGCGAATCGGGAAGTATATCGGATGACTCGGCGGAAACAAGGGGGCATGGGTTGCAGGTTGCCCCGGATTTTCATGGGCCGCAATGAGGTCGAATCCGCGTGGCTCCGCATCCTCGGATTCTGGTCCCCGTGTGCCAATGCGCGGATCGCAGCCCAGGGTGGCCGCCTCATCGGCGGGAAAATCAAAGGGGTCGGGAGTCTTTGATGGGGCGGGAAAATCAAAGGGGTCGGGAGTCTTTGATGGGGCGGATGCGGGGTCGGCCACGGGGACGGAGGGTGTGTTCGAGGCCCAAATGGCGGGCGGCGCCGTCTTGCCAGGGGGTGTCGCCGTAGGGTCGCCCGCGTTGGACGGATTGGCGGAGGGCGTCGAGCTCGGGTTGAGTTTGCGGGCGGTTCACCTGGTCGGGCCAATCCGCGGGCGGGGGCGTGGGCCAGCGGTCGGTGGGGAGAAGCCACGCGGGGGGCCGGAGGAGGGATCGGGCGGCGGGGGCGGCCCAAGGCCAGGCGTCGGCGGTGGCGACGAGGTTGGCACGCAGGGGGTTTCGCTCGACATAGCGACAGACGGTGAGGAGATGGTCGTCCTCCTGGATGGGGAAGCTCTTGAAGCGGCCCTGATACAGCGGGCCGTCGCCGGCGGTGTGGCGATGGGCGTGGCGGCGTTGGGTGTGGGTGACGGTGAGCAGTCGCATGAACTCGCTGAGCTGGCCGTCGGCGTCGGGCCAAAGGACCAGGTGCCAGTGGTTGGGCATGAGGCAGTGGGTGATGATGCGGATGGGGATGAGGCGGTGGGTGCGTTCGATGATGCGGAGCATCGCTTGGTAGTCGGAATCGCTCTCGAAGATCACGGCCCGGCCGACGGCGCGATTGAGCACGTGGTAGGCCAACCCGCCGCTGGCGATGCGCGGTCGTCGAGGCATGGGGGGAGTTTAGCAGGAACGGAGCGGTGAATCAAAGACTCCCGACCCCTTTGTTTCACCAAAAGAATCTCCATCGCGCGCGCCCCCCCCAACAAAACCCGCCGGCGGGACGGTAAACAGTTACAACGGAGCGGCGAATCAAAGACTCCCGGTGAATCAAAGACTCCCGACCTGCTCTGTCTCGACCCTCGGAAATCCAACACGACACGGCGACCTCTTCGGTTTTTTCCCTGCGTTTAGGGCGGTCCTCGGCGTGCGGTCCGGTCAAAAATAGTCTTTGG
>JBBSAF010000071.1:0-10569 GCA_038252525.1 Tepidisphaerales bacterium | reverse complement strand
CCTCCGCTCGCTCGCCCCCTCCCCGCCGCCGCCGTCGCTCGCGGCGAAATATAACGGGGGAAATATAACGGGGACAGGTACTTTTATTTGGGCATCGCGCGGGTGCGTGAATAAGGGCGCCAGTCCACCCTGCTGGGTCAGTCCCCTCTACGGGGTCAGTCGGGCCAGAGGGTGGGGGCGGCGGTGTCGGCGGTGCGGATGCGGTTGCGGCCGGATTCCTTGGCGCGGTAGAGGGCGACGTCGGCGGCGGCGACGAGCTGGTCGGCGGTGGGCGGGGCGGCGCCGAGCAATGAGGCGACGCCGACGGACATGGTGACGCCGTCGTTGCGTCGGAGGATGATGCCCGAGCCGCGACGGAACTCCTCGCGGATGCGCTGGACGACGCCGGCGGCCTCGGGGGACGAGGCGTGGGGCAGCAACAGGACGAACTCGTCGCCGCCGTAGCGGGCGGCGATGTCCATGCGCCGGAGGTTGGCGGTGATGACCTTGCCGGCCAGCACCAGCAATTGGTCGCCGACCTGGTGGCCGTGGGTGTCGTTGAGTTGCTTGTAACCGTCGAGGTCGATCATGGCGCAGGACAGGTCGCCGCCGTAGCGCTGGGCCTCGGCGAAGAGCTGGTCGAGGACGCGGCTGAAATGGCGGCGGTTGTAGAGGCCGGTGAGGGGGTCGGTGGCGGCGAGCTCCTCGACGCGTTTGAGGGCGGATTCGAGCTGGTTGTTCTTGTCGATGAGTTGGCGGGCGAGGGTTTCGCGCTCGCGTTTGACCTTGGCGATGGCGAGGTTCTTCTCGACGACCAGGGGGATGGTGAACAGGTAATCGCCGACCTTCACGATGTAGTCGGTGGCGCCGCGTTGGATGGCCTCGGCGGCGGTGTGGACGACGTTCTCGCCGGTGACCATGATGACCGGGACATCGCCGACCTTTCGGACGTCGTCGAGGAGCTCCAGTCCGTTGGCGTCGGGGAGGTTGTAATCCGAGAGGATGAGGTCGAACCCGCCGAGGTCGTGCTCGAGGGCGGCCGCCCGACTGTCGGCGGTGGTGACGGCGCCGGCGCCGAAATGGTCCTCGAGGGTCTCGCGCATGAGCTCGCGCTGGTCGGGATCGTCTTCGATGATGAGGAGTTTCAGTTTTTGCACGCTCGCGTCCCCGTTCCCACGGACCTTGGAAGACATCCTCCGGCGCCTGTGATGTACAATACAATCGCCGGCCGGGGCAAAAAGATTCTCAGGCGGCGGCGTTGGCAGGGGGCGTTTGGGAATGGTCGGGGTGTTGGTGGATGGTCAGCCAATAGCGGGTGCTGGCCAGGACGGTGCGGAGGAACGCCTGGGGGTCGGTGGGCTTGAGGGTGTAGCTGTTGGCGCCGTTGCGGGCGGCGAGTCGTTTTTGCTCCTCGTCGGCCAGTCCCGTCATCATGACCACGGGGATGTCGCGCAGGTCGGGGTCGGATCGGATGGCGCGGAGGGTGGATTGCCCGTCGAGGCCGGGCATTTCGACATCGAGATAGATCAGCCCCGGGCGCGGCGCGTCGACGAAACGTCCGCGGCGGTGGAGGAAGTCCATGGCCTCGGCGCCGTCGGCGACCTCGTGGACGACGTTGGCGACATGGCACTGCTCGATGGCGTCGCGCACGAGCATTCGACAGTCGGGGTCGTCATCGACCAGGAGGATGGTGATGGGCTTGTCGGCGTCGGCGATGGTCAGGGCGGCGCCGGCGGTTTTCGGGTTTGCGATGGCGGGGGTCATGGAGGGTTCCTTTCAGGCGGCGTTGGCCGGGGCTTGGGCCGGGCGCGACAGGTGGGCGGAGTCGAGGGTGAATTGGAACGTGCTGCCGGCGCCGACTTGGCTTTCGACGCGGATGGTTCCGCCGTAGGTTTCGAGGATGCTCTTGACGCCGGCGAGTCCGACGCCCTTGCCGGCGATGGGGTGTCCGGCGACGCTGCGGCCGCGACGGAAGATGAAAAAGACCTTGTCGAGGTCGTCGGGTTCGATGCCCATGCCGGTGTCGGCGACGCGGAGGGCGATTTGGTCCGGGGCGACCGATGCGGCGATGCGGATTTCGCGGCGACGGTTTCCGGTGGCGGGGTCGAGAGCGCCGTCGCCCATGTATTTGATGGCGTTGTCGATGAGGTTCTGGAAGACGCGGCGAATGCGGGATCGCTCGGCGTGCAGGACGGGCAGCGGCGTGTCCACCACGAGGGTGATGCCGCGCGCCCGCAGATCCTCGTCGAACAGGTCGCGGAGCTCCTCCACCAGCGCCCACAGGTCCACTTCCTCCATCTTTTGTCGGCGGGTCTTGATGCGGGAGAGCTCCAGCAGTTCGTTGATGAGGTCGGTTTCCACCTGGACGTTGCGCTGGATGCGCTCGAGGCGGTGGATGGCATCCTCGTCGAGGCGGTCGCGGCATTTGATGAGGAGCATGGCGGCCATGCCGGCGATGTTGCGCAGGGGGGCGTTGAGGTCGTGGCTGACGGCGCGGAGGAAGTCCTCCTTCTCGGCGATCTCGCCGTTGAGGCGGGCATTGGCCGACTCGAGCTGGCGGGTGCGCTGGGCGATGCGGTGTTCGAGCTGGACGTTGGCCTCGGCGAGCTCGACATTGGCGGCGGCGAGCTCGGTTTGGTGGCGTCGGACGCGGACGACCATGTCGTTGAAGGCGCGGGCGAGGGCGCCGATGGCGTCGGGACGGTGGATGGCGACCTCGGCGTCGAGATCCCCCGAGGCGATTCGCCGGGTGGCGTCGACGAGCTGGCGTATGGGATGGAAGATGCGGTGGACCAGCCAGAACACCAGCGGCATGGACCCCATGAAGATGGCGCCGCCGAACAGGACGATCAACAGGCGGGCGTGGGCGAGATGGGCGATGGCGTTGGCCGAGGATCGTTGGACAGTGGCGTAACCGAGGAGCTTGCTGGTGGGCGGGCCGCCGAGGAGGGGTCGGGTGACGGCGATCATGGGGGCGGTGACCTCGGCGAAGGGTCCGTGGATCGCGGAGTTCCGCCAGCGGACGCGGGTGAGGTCGGTGATGTCGCGGGTGAGGTCGGGCAGCGAGCCGACGTGTTCGGCGGCATGGGCCGGATCGCGGCTGGTGACGCTGACGGGCTGTCCGGCGGCGTCATAAAAGGCGACGGTGATGATGTCGGGATCGTGAAGGACATCGGCGCCGATGACGCCCAAGTTGGCGACGGCATTGAACCGCAAGGACGTTTCGCCGGCCTTGGCCATCGTCAGGACGTTTTCCAGGACGGTCTGGGCGGTGATGCGGTCGAGCATCCTGGCCGACTCGTTGACGTAGAGCAGGAAACTGCCGGAGAGGGCGATGGCGAGCAGTCCGGCGTAGGCGAAGATCAGTTTGCCCTGCAAGCCGGCGCGGGCGAGGAGACGGCGATGCCAGGGGGCATGGCGGCTCCAGGCGTGGATCATCGCGCCGTAGTCGGGAGGTTGGTTGGCCGGCGAGCTCATGGCATGGGACAACGCATGTCCCACGTCTCATCGACGGCGACGGGGGACGGGTTGAGGCGCTGGGGAGGAATCGGGCGGGGAAATCGGGTGGGAAGTCGCGGACGGCGGGTTATCGGACGGCGGGTTGTCCCATGGGCGCGGCGTCGGAGAACCATTCGACCACGGCGCGGTCCACGGCGGCGTTGTCGTCGGCGCCCTGGGGGAAGTCGAAATGGGCGGCGCGGCGAATGAGCAGGCGCTTTTCACCGGCCAAGGCGTTGTAAATGGCGAATTGACCGGGGGGCGCGACGCACGGATCGAACAATGCGGCGGCGACGAGGGTGGGGGTGTGGCAGAAGGTGGCGGCGGAGGCGGCGTCGAAATATCGCAGGGTTTCGGCGACATCGCCGCGGCGGCGGTGTCGGATTCGCAGGGACTCGCCGGACCCGACGCCGGGGAGCGTGAGCCGCAGGGGGTGGTTGCCGAAGGTGGGGATGTCGAGCATGGCGCGGGTGATTCGCGGCTCCCAGGGGAGCATGAGGGCGCCCAAGCCGCCACCGAAGCTGCCGCCGCGATAGGCGAGGGTTTGGAGATCGGGATGCAGCGACAGGAGGCAAGTGACCGCGCCGAAAAGGTCGGCGACGCAGAGGCCGGGAAGGTAGGTGTCGCGGGATTCAATGCCGTGGACGACGTGTCGCGGGGAATCGTTGGGCAGGTCGGCGCGGGCCGAGCGGTTGAATCCGCGGGCGCAGGGGAAGATGGCGAGGTCCGGGGGCGCCGGCATGGCGGCGTCGGCGGCGTCGCGTCCGCCGTAGCCGTGGCCGACGACCGCGGCCGAGCGGGGATGGCGGCCGGTTCGTCGGGTGAGCCAGCCGCCGACGCGGAAGCCGCCGAGGGAGGTGTAATCGATCTCGAACAATTCGAGGGTCGGATCGGGGGACGTGAGCGGTCGGAGGACGGGGTCGGGATCGACGGCGCGGGTTCGGGTATATACGTCGGTCCAGAAGTCGGCGAAGTCCGCCGGCGGCTTGGGCGCGGGAACCTGCCGGAGGGTGGATGCGGTGAAGCCGTAGGCGGGGTCGAAGGGGAAGTCGTGGGGGAACATGGGCGGGAGAATATATCGCGGGACGGGGGCGATCCAGACCGGGTGGGCAGCGAGGCGGATCGTTCAACGGAGCGTGGTCGATCTGTCGATCCGACAGCGGCCAGTGGTTTCGCCGTCCGGTCAGCACCCGCTTCACGGCCTCCAGAAACGGGCGATTGGCGCGGCTGATGCGGGAACGAAGCTTCCGGCCTTCGATTCGCAGGGGCTCATCGCGATGCGGACCGCGCGCGCCGGATTGCGCACCACCCCGCCCGCCTTCTTCGCCATTTATCCCTGTTGCGATGGGGCGGGCGCCCGTTCGCACCTCGGTCGTTTCGTCCGCCGCGCCGCTCAGACGCTCTTGATGTCCAACCCCAACTGTGTGGCCAACGGCGCCAAATCCGCCCCGGACGCGGGGATGCACGACAGGAACGTCGCCCCGCGCCGCACGATGGCGGCCGGCGTCCGCCCGCCGGGTTTGAACACCGCCGCCCCCCCCAACAGCGTCCGCCACGGCGCCATCGCCTTGTGGTCGTAGGCATCCAGGGCGCTGTGGGCGTCGGGTTGCGATTCGCCCAACGCCGTCGCCAGCAGATCCGCCTCGGCCAACCCCACGTTCATGCTTTGCATCCCCGCCGGGCCGGTCAAATGGGCCGCGTCGCCGGCCAGCGCCATCCGCCCCGCCGCGAATCGCCCGGCCAATCGGCGCTCGAATCGCACCGCGATCGACCAATGCACCTCCGGCGCCGACGCCGCGAACCACGGCGCCCGCGTCCGCAGCAACGAGCGCAGGCTGTCGAACGACAAATAGGGATAGTTCTGATCGGCGATCTGGATCGCCAAGGCGTTTTTCCGCCGCGGCTGGATCGCCTCGGCGTCGGGCAACTGGAAGCTCCAGCGGCAGCGCCCCCCCGCCATCGGCCACAGCACGCTCAACAGTCCGTCGGTCAACACCAGCCGCGCCTCGTCGGGCAACGCCACATCCGCCTGCATCTCGAACACCGCATAGAGCTCGGAATCCCCGGCCGGCTCGAAGGGGATCTCCGCCAGCCGACGCACCGTCGAATGGTGCCCGTCGGCGCCGACCACATGGGCGGCCTTGACGTGCAGCGTGCGCTCGATGACCCGCTCGCTGCTGGCCACCGCGTACCCGCGCGACTGATGCCCCCACTGCTGCACCGACGCGATGAGATGGTCCCCGACATCCGTGACATCCGACAGGGCGTGGTTCCATTGCACTCGGACATTTTCTTTCTCCAATCGGCGAATCAGCACATCCTCGAGCATGTCCTGGCGCAACACCACGAGGAACGGGAACTTGCCGCCCACGGCCGACAGGTTCATCGCGCCCACGCGGTTCTCGTGGTCGTACACCGCCATCGTGTCGATCCGCCGCCCCAGCGCGACGATCTCGTCGGCCATCCCCGCATCATCGAGCAATCCCAGCGACCGGGGATGCACCGCCAGGGCGTAGCTGTGGGCGCCGGGACCGTGGGATTTGTCGATGACGACCACGTTTTTCCCGCGCCGCCGCAGCGAAATGGCCGCCATCAACCCCACCGGACCGGCCCCCGCGACCAACACGTCGGTCACCTGGTTCATCGCCATGTTCGCCCTTTCGCAAAGTGATTGGTGCCCTCGCAGGATAAGACCTCGGCGCGGGGAAGGTCAATGAGGCGGGTTTGACATGCTGCGGGGGGACGGGGTCGGGGGGCGGGGGAGATCTTCGGCCAAGAGGATCGGATCCCGCACTCATCGCCGCCGACCGAGGGACAGGGCGATCCGCTCGCGGCTCTCGATCCGCCATGGCGGCGCCGTGCCGTCGGTCGCGTCGGGGAAGAACTCGTCGAGGTTGTCCGCCGTCACCCCCCACAGCCCGAACAGCTTCACCCCCGGCGTGTCGATCACCTCGCCGCCGATATCCAACGGGTAAATCCGCGCCGACGAGGTCGTGTGCCGACCCTTGTCGTTGAACCCGCTCACGGCGGCCACGCGCAAATCCAACGACGGCTGGATCGCGCGGATCAGGCTGCTCTTGCCCACCCCGCTGTGACCGGCCAGAACCGTCGAACGACCCCGCAGCAAATCCGCCAACGCCTCCAGCCCCACCTGGTTGTCCACGCTGGTTTGCAACGTGAGATACCCCATCGACCCATAATGGCCCAACGCCGCGCGGGCGTCGGCCAGATCCGCGTCGGTCTCCTCCGGCGCCTCGGCCAAATCCAACTTGTTCAGGCAGATGATCGGGACCAATCCCCCCGCCCGGGCGGCGATCAACATCCGGTCGATCAATCCCCACTTCACCCGCGGGCGGCGCAGGCTGGCGACGATCAGCATCTGCTCGGCGTTGGCCACGATCGGGTGCTGCTCGATGGCCTTGAAACTGTCCGAGCGGGTGATGAGCGTCCGCCGGGGCAGCACCTGTTCGATGATCCCCTCGGGCGCGTCGGTGTCGCCGCGGCGCTCGCCCAGCCGGAATCGCACCGAATCCCCCACCACGATCCCGGTGTCGGCCAACCGCGAAAAGGTCTTGCGGACCACGCACAAATGATCCACGCCTTCATGCCGAACCGTGAGGAACAGCGAATGGACCTCGATCACGCGCCCGACCGCCAGCGACTCCAGATCATCCGCCATTCCCGCCGCCCGCGCATCCTGCGTCCGCTGGGTCTTGTCGCGCTGGGCGTTCTTCGATCGGTCGGAGAACCTTTGCCCGGACTCCAGCCGATCCTCGTCCAGCCGTCCGGCGAGGTATTGATCGGTGAAGTTCTTGTCGCGCGGGGGTTTGCGAGGCATGGATGGGGAAAACAGTTGTCAGTTGTCAGTTGCCGGAGACACCAAGTCAGGGGCGCACGTCATTGGTCATTGGTCATTTGTCATTTGTCATTGGGAAAAACGGGGGCGCCTCTTTAGGAACATTGACCAAAGACAAATCGCAAAAGTCACTTGTCATTTGTCATTGGGCAGGACCAAGAGAACCGCTTCCCAACAAATGACCAAGGACCAATGACCAATGACACCCAGAACATCCGATTACACGATTGTCGAAAATCACATGCCGCATGGACAGTGGCAAGCGGGCATTTGCGGGTACAATCCGCAACCCGAGTCGCCGGGCGGTCCCGACGAGTCGTAGCGATCATACCCGGTTCCGGTCGGACCGGGCACAATTTTCCACGAATCCCGGAGCTGGCACAATGTCGAATCCCCCCCCGCGCATGGACAAGGCCCACGATGTGTTGCGATCCGAAGCCCATCCCCTCGAACCGTTTTTCACCCCCAAGAACGTCGCCGTCATCGGCGCCACCGAAACCCCCGGCTCCGTCGGACGAACCATCCTCTGGAACCTGGTGAGCAATCCCTTCGGCGGAACCGTCTTCCCCGTCAACCCCAAACGCCCCGGCGTCCTTGGCATCAAGGCGTATCCCAACATCAAATCCGTCCCCGAAAAAGTCGACCTCGCCGTCATTGTCACCCCGGCCTCCACCGTGCCGGGATTGATCGGCGAGTGCGTCGACGCCGGCGTCAAGGCCGCCGTCGTCATCTCCGCCGGCTTCAAGGAGCTCGGCGCCCCCGGCATCGAACTCGAACGCCAAGTCATGGAAAAGGCCCGCAAGGGCGCCATGCGGATCATCGGCCCCAACTGCCTGGGCGTCATGAACCCCCTCAGCGGTCTCAACGCCACCTTCGCCGGCGGCATGGCCCGACCCGGAAACGTCGCTTTCCTCAGCCAATCCGGCGCGTTGATGACCGCCGTCCTCGACTGGAGCTTCAAGGAAAAGGTCGGCTTCAGCGCCTTCATGTCCATCGGGTCCATGCTCGATGTCGATTGGGGCGACCTCATCGATTACCTCGGCAACGACCCCCGAACCCATAGCATCGTCATCTACATGGAATCCATCGGCGATCCGCGCTCGTTCCTCTCCGCCGCCCGCGAGGTGGCGCTGACCAAGCCCATCATCGTCATCAAGGCCGGGCGCACCGAGGCCGCCGCCAAGGCCGCCGCCAGCCACACCGGCTCGCTCACCGGCTCCGACGAGGTTCTCGACGCCGCCTTCCGACGCAGCGGCGTCCTCCGCGTCACCAACATCGCCGAGGTCTTCGACATGGCCGAGGTCCTCGGCAAGCAGCCCCGCCCGGCCGGCAAGCGCCTCACCATCCTCACCAACGCCGGTGGTCCCGGCGTCCTGGCGACCGACGCCCTCATCACCGCCGGCGGCGAGTTGGCCACCATCTCCAAGGAAACCATCGAGGAGATGAACAAATACATGCCTCCCGCCTGGAGCCGATCCAACCCCGTGGACATTCTCGGCGACGCCAAGGCCGACCGCTACGCCAAGGCCCTCGAAATCGCCGCCAAGGACCCCAACAGCGACGGCCTGCTCGTCATCTTCACCCCCCAGGACATGTGCGAGCCGACCCAAACCGCCGAACTCCTCAAACCCTTCGCCAAGATCGAGGGCAAGCCGGTCCTCGCCAGCTGGATGGGCGGACCCGTCGTCGAGGCCGGCATCGACATCCTCAACCGCGCCGGCATCCCCACCTACGAATACCCCGACACCGCCGCCCGCGCCTTCTATTACATGTGGCGATACAGCTACAACCTCAAGGGGCTGTACGAAACCCCCACCCTTCCGGCCGACGAGGAGGGCGTCATCAACCGCGAGGCCGCCAACGCCATCATCCAGGCCGCCCGCTCCGAAGGCCGAACCATCCTCACCGAGTACGAGAGCAAAAAGCTCCTCGCCACCTACGGCATCCCCACGGTGCAAACCGAGATCGCCGCGACCGAACCCGACGCCATCAAGGCCGCCGACGCCATCGGCTATCCCATCGTGCTGAAGCTCTACAGCGAGACCATCACCCACAAAACCGATGTCGGCGGCGTCAAGCTCAACCTCCGCGACGCCGAGGCCGTCAAAAAGGCCTTCAACGACATCAAAAAGTCCGTCTCCGAGAAGGTCGGCGCCCAGCATTTCCAAGGCGTCACCGTCCAGCCCATGGTCAAGCTCGACGGCTATGAGATCATCATCGGCTCCAGCCTCGACCCGCAATTCGGCCCGGTCCTGCTGTTCGGCAGCGGCGGGCAACTCGTCGAGGTCTTCAAGGACCGCGCCCTCGGACTGCCCCCCCTCACCGCCACCATGGCCCGACGCATGATGGAGCAGACCAAGATTTACACCGCCCTCAAGGGCGTCCGTGGACGCGACCCGGTGGACATGAACGCCCTCGAGACCCTCATGGTCCGCTTCAGCCAGCTTGTCGTCGAACAAAAGTGGATCAAGGAGCTCGACATCAACCCCCTGCTGGCCTCCCCCGAGCAGCTCCTCGCCCTCGACGCCCGCGTCGTCGTTCACGGCCCGGAGGTGCAAGAGGCCGACCTTCCCCGCCCCGCCATCCGACCCTATCCAACCCAGTGGATCTCCAAGTTCGCCCTCGAGGACGGCTCGGAGGTCACCATCCGACCGATTCGTCCCGAGGACGAGCCGCTGATGATCAAGTTCCACGAGACCCTCAGCGAACGCAGTGTGCGACTGCGGTATTTCCACCCCATGAAGCTCGGCGCCCGCACCGCCCACGAACGCCTGATCCGTGTCTGCTTCACCGACTACGACCGCGACATCGCCCTCGTCGCCGACCAACGCCACGCCGACACCGGCGAGCACGAGATCCTCGGCGTCGGCCGGCTCAGCAAGATCCACCACCGCAACGAGGCCGAGTTCGCCGTGCTCATCTCCGACCAGTGGCAAAATCGCGGCCTCGGCACCGAACTGCTCAAGCGGGTGCTCCAAGTCGCCCGCGATGAAAAGCTCGACCGCGTGTCGGCCGACATCCTCCCCGACAACCTCGAAATGCAGCGCGTCGCCGAAAAGCTCGGCTTCAGCCTCCGACGCTCCACCGACGAGGCCATGATCGCCGCGGAAATGAAGCTCTGATCGCTGCCATTGTTCCGTCCATCCCCGGGGCGCGCCCGTCCGGCGCGCCCCTTTCGTTTTTCCCCTCCCTCCCCCCCTCATTTTTCCTGTCGCGGGGGCGCCCTCGCCTCGTTG
>JBBSAF010000070.1:0-10796 GCA_038252525.1 Tepidisphaerales bacterium | reverse complement strand
CGGCGGACGGTCCGATGCCGCAGACGCGGGAGCACATCCTGCTGGCCCGCCAAGTCGGCGTGCCCAAGATCGTGGTGTTCCTGAACAAGATCGACCTGGTTGACGATCCGGAGCTGCTCGAGCTGGTCGAGATGGAAATCCGCGAGCTGCTGACCAAGTACAATTTCGACGGCGACACCACCCCGATCATTCGCGGGTCGTCGCTGCCGGCGCTGCAGAATCCGACCGACGACGCGGCCAACAAGCCGATCGATGAGTTGATGGCGGCGCTGGACGAGTTCATTCCGATTCCGCAGCGCGAGGTTGACAAGCCGTTCCTGATGCCGATCGAGGACGTGTTCAGCATCAAGGGTCGCGGCACGGTCGGCACGGGCCGGATCGAGCGCGGTCGGATCAAGGTCGGCGACCCGGTCGAGATCGTGGGTCTGCGCGACACGCAGACGTCGATCATCACCGGCGTCGAGGCGTTCAACAAGACGCTGGACGAAGGGCAGGCCGGCGAGAACGTCGGCGTGCTGCTCCGCGGCATCGACAAGGAACAGCTCGAGCGCGGGCAGGTTCTGGCGGCGCCCAAGAGCATCACCCCGCACAAGAAGTTCCAGGCCGAGGTGTACGTGCTGACCAAGGAGGAGGGCGGGCGTCACACCCCGTTCTTCAACGGGTATCGTCCGCAGTTCTACTTCCGCACGACCGACGTGACCGGCTCGGCGAAGTTGATGGGCGGGGCGGAGATGGTCATGCCCGGCGACAACATCACGATGGAGATCGAGCTGCAAAGCCCGATCGCCATGGAGGAGAAGCTCCGTTTCGCCGTCCGCGAGGGCGGCAAGACGGTGGGCTCGGGCGTGGTGGTCAAGATTCTCGAGTAAACAGGGTCCGCGCCGACTTTCGGGGACCGGGCGATGGTGAACATCGTCCGGTCCCCCGGCGCTGTCCAACGCACAAGGTGTTGAAATGGCCAAGGACAATCGTGAAATGGTCTGGTTGCAGTGCACCGAGACCGGGGATCTGAACTACCGCACGGAGATCAAGGTCGCCGGCGGGGTTCAGAAGATCGAAGTGAAGAAATATTCCCGGCGTCTGCGGCGGCACACGCTGCACAAGGTGAAGAGGAAGTAGAGAGGAAGTAGGCGGAAGGAGAGTAGGCGGACACGGAGAGGATATTTCCGCCTACCGCCTACCTTCCTTCGGCCTACATTGTTTCCGCGTACGCCAGTAGCTCAATTGGCAGAGCAGCCGTCTCCAAAGCGGCAGGTTGGGGGTTCGATTCCCTCCTGGCGTGTTGTGGGGTTCATGGGTCGCCGCGATGCCGGCGGTAAGGTTCGCGGCCCAACGGGATACAATGGCTCTGGTCACAGACAACAATCAAGACGGCGACGCCGAGGTGTCCGAGGAGGCCGCGACGCAGGCGCGTGTTCCGGCGAAGCGCGAGGCGGCGCGGGGGAGCGCCGGCGGCAAGCCGGCGCCCAAGGCCGCGCCCAGGGCGCCGCTGAAGGGCGGGTTCTTCACGCTTTATAAGAGCGGACAGGGATACTGGACGCGGATGGGCACGGCGATCGGGGCGGTGCTGATCGCGCTGCTGACGGCCAATTTCCTGTACAGCACGTTTTACGGGATGTATTCGGTCCACCAGACGTTGGTGTTCTGGTCGTCCATCGGATTTTTGGCGGTGTTTCTGGGGGTGCTCTGGTGGGTGTTCAACAAGCCGACCAACGCCGACTTCCTGATCCACACCGACGGGGAGATGAAGAAGGTGAACTGGACCAGCCGCCAGGAGCTGATCGGTTCGACCAAGGTGGTCATATTTTTCATGTTCCTGACGGCGATCTTCCTGTTTTTGGTGGACATCGCGTTCGGGTATTTCTTCCATGTGATCAAGGTTCTGAAGCAGCCGCCGTTCTGACCTCCCCGTCCGCGGCGACGGGCCGCCCAACCGATATCGGATCGAGTCCAACCATGCGATTTTTCGTTCTCCGCGTCGCCAGCAACAAGGAAGACCAGGTCCGCGAAAAATTGGCCCGCAAGGTCAAGATCGAGGGCTTGGAGGAACACGTCGGGCGCATCCTGGTGCCGTCCGAGCGGGTGCGCACGATGAAGGCGGGGGTGCGGAAGGAGTCCGACCGCAAGCTGTATCCGGGGTATGTGTTCGTCGAGCTGCAACTGGACAAGGACGGGCGGATTCCCGACAAGGTCTGGTTCATGATAAAGGAGACCGACGGGGTGGGGGACTTCATCGGGTCCAACGGCAAGCCGTCGGCGATGAGCGCGTCGGACGAGGCCAAGATGTTGGCCGAGGCCGAGAAGCCCGAGGGGGAGGTCACGCTGGCGACGGTGCTGAAGAAGGGCGAGAAGGTGAAGGTGACGGACGGGGCGTTCATGAACTTCGAGGGGGAGGTGGACGAGGTGATCCCCGACAAGGGGACGGTGCGCATCATCACGGCGATCTTCGGTCGTCCGACGCCGTTGGAACTGGAGTATTGGCAGATCGAGAAGATGTGATGCGCGGGCGGGGGGTGGTAGGATGTGGACATGACCAAGCTGCTTGAACAGGTGATCGCCGAGGCGCTGGCGTTGCCCGACGATGAGCAGGACGCGATGGCTCGTCTATGGTTGGCGGAGATGCGGGACGACCGGCGGTGGCGGGAGACGTCGGAGAAGCATGGGGAGGGGTTGAATCGGCTGCTCGAGGGCGTCCAGCGGGAATACGAGGCCGGTCTGACCGAGCCGCTGGACCCGGATGCGATGTGATCTCGCGGCTTCACAGCAATTTCCGGCGGGAGTTCGACCGGCTTCCATCGGCGATCCAGCGGCAGGCCCGCGTGGCGTTTCGACGCTTTCAGGCCGATCCGTGGCAACGAAGTTTGTCTTTCAAGAGGCTCTCAAACCTCGCCGGGGTCTGGTCGGTTCGGATCAACGATGATTATCGGGCGTTGGCGTGGCAAAGGGGCGATGTCTTGGTTTAGTTCTTCATCGGCACCCATGCGGCTTACGACAAATTGTTGAAGCGACTTGATTGAACGTGCATTGGAGCGCCGGACTAGTCGGTCAGGGCGGTGGTGATTTCGGACAATGGTTGCCCACCCATGATGAGATTATTGCACTATTACGCTCGGTTCACGCAGGTTCGGGGGGGGTTGACGGGGCTGCCGGGGTGGGGGCGGTTGTTGATGGCGATCGCGGCGTTGCCGGGATTGTTGTGCATCCTCTTGTCAATCCTTGTTTTCGCCGTTAGCATAACGCTCCTTTTACTGTTGACCGTGCCGGTGTACCGGTTGGTCCAGTTGGTGGCCGGAGGACGGTCGCTTCCCCCGCAGGGTGTGGAGGTGACGATTCCGGCGGATTTTCAACCCGTGCCCGACGCGCCGCGCGGTCCCCGCCGGCACATCGATGTGACGATTGTCGAGTAAGCCATGGCCAAGAAAGAAATCACCGTTCAATTCAAGCTCCAGGCCCCCGGCGGCACCGCCACCCCCGCTCCGCCCATCGGGCCGGCGTTGGGTCAGCACGGTGTCAACCCCGGGCAGTTCATCCAGCAGTTCAACGCCGCCTCGGCCCATCTGAAGGGCAAGGTGGTGGGCGTGCTGGTGACGGTCTACAAGGACCGGACGTTCAGCTTCGAGCTGAAAAGCCCGCCGGCGAGCGTGCTGTTGAAGGATGCGGTGAATGCCGAGAAAGGCTCGGGGGAGCCGAACAAGAACAAGATCGGCAAGGTGACGATGGCGCAGTGCAAGGCCATCGCGAAGGAAAAGGGGAAGGATCTGAACGCCTTCGACGACGACCACGCCGCGCGGATCATCGCGGGGACGGCGCGTTCGATGGGGATCGAGGTCGTGGGGTGAGTGTCGTGAAATGAACAGGCCGGTCGTCGCCGACGCGCGGCCGGATCAACCCGAGGGCATCACCACGGCCCGCAACAGTGGGAGCTTCCGCGGGAGCTGATTGTCCCACCCGCGCAGAGGAGCGAAAGCCAACATGGCCCAAGCCGTCCAAATCCGTTCCAAGCGTTACAAGAAGGCCGCCGAAAAGGCGGTCACAGAGCCGGTGTCGATCGATCAGGCGATCGATGCGGTGAAGGCGTTCCCGCCGACCAAGTTCGACCAATCGGTCGAGCTGATCTTCAGCCTGGGGATCGACGCCAAGCAGGCCGACCAGATGGTCCGCGGGTCGTTGTCGCTGCCGCACGGCATCGGCAAGGCCAAGCGGGTGATCGCGTTCGTGCCCGAGCACCTGGTGGAGACCGCCAAGGCCGCGGGCGCCGTCGAGGCCGGCGGGCAGGAGTTGGTGACGAAGGTGGAGAAGGAGAACTTCACGGACTTCGACGTGGCGGTGGCGACGCCTGACATGATGCGGTTCGTGGGTCGGCTGGGCAAGGTCCTGGGTCCCAAGGGGCTGATGCCCTCGCCCAAGAGCGGAACGGTGACGCCGGACGTGGCGAACGCGGTGCGCGAGTACGCGGCGGGCAAGATCGAGTTCCGCAACGACGCCGGGGGCAACGTGCACAGCGTGGTGGGGAAGGTGAGCTTCGAGAAGCAGCATCTGATCGACAACATCAACGCGATGGTCGCGCAGATCCGCAAGATGAAGCCGCAGACGTCCAAGGGGGCGTATTTCCGCAAGCTGGTGCTCAAGGGGACGATGACGCCGGCCGTGCCGCTGGCGATTTCCTGAGCCGGGTCGGTGGCCCGATTCCACAACCCAACAACCATCGACCGAAGGTGAATCATGAGCAAGAAAGTCAAGAATCTGATCCAGAGGGAGATCGCCGGGCGTTTCGAGGGCGTGGAGAGCATCGCGGTGATCAACCCGCGCGGCATCAACGCCAACAAGAACAACGCGATCCGTCGCAAGCTGCGTGAGCAGGGCGTGCGGATGACGGTGGTGCGGAACACGTTGGCCAAACGCGCCGTGGGCGGGGAGATGCTCAAGGGCTTCGAGGCCTTGCTCGACGGTCCCAGCGCCGTGATCTACGGCGACGCGGGGATCTCGGCCATCGCCCGCATCCTGATGGAGGAAAAGAAGACCAACGAGGCGATGGAGATGCGCGGCATCTTCTTCGACGGCGAGGTCTATCTCGGCGAGGAAGGCGTCAAGCAGGTCAGCAAGCTGCCGACGCGCGAGGAGGCGATCGCCAATTTGATGGCGGTGATCCTCGGCCCCGGACGCAAGCTCGCCGGCGCCCTCAAAGGCCCCGGCGGCAAGATCGCCGGCGTGCTCAAGACCATCGAGGAGAAGGCGCCCGCGGAGGCGGTGGTCGATGCGGCTCCCGAGGCCGGCGCGGCCCCCGAGGGCGGCGCGGCTGCCGAGGGCGGCGTGGCTGCCGAAGGCGGCGCGGCTCCCGAGGGCGGCGCGGTTGCCGAGGGCGGCGCGGCTCCCGATGCGGGAGCGGCGCCGACGGCGTGAATGAACGAACGAACCTGATCCGACGGTCCCGACTGCCCCGCAAGGGTTAAACGCATCTCACAGGGAGAGCGGCTCTCGGACGGGATCACACCCGAAGGCGAATCGCCGTCGGGCGGAATCGACACGGCGGGGACCCGTAACGTCCCCAAAAGGAATGCCCCATGGCTGAAGTCACCCAGGAAATGAAGGATCTCGGCGACAAGATCGCCGGACTCACCCTCAAGCAGGCCGTCGATCTGACGGCGTACCTCAAGGAAACCCACGGCATCGAGGCCGCCGCCGGCGGCGCGATGATGATGGCCGCCGGTCCCGCCGCCGCCGCCGCCCCCGAGGAGGAGAAGACCACCTTCGACGTGGTCATCAAGGCCGCCGGCGAAAAGAAGATCCAGGTCATCAAGGTCGTCCGCTCGGCCACCAGCCTCGGGCTGAAGGAAGCCAAGGATCTGGTCGAGGGCGCCCCCAAGACCGTCAAGGAGAATCTGCCGAAGGAAGAGGCCGAGAAGCTCAAGAAGGAACTCGAGGAGCAGGGAGCGACCGTCGAGCTCAAGTGATCGCAAGAAGAGTTGTCAGTTGCCGGTTGCCGGTTGTCGGTTGTCAGTGAAGACGGATTGCCGTTTTTCCCACTGCCAACTGCCCACTGCCAACTGCCAACTCTCCCGCATTCTTCCACGGGACGTCCCCACGCGGGGCGTCCCGTTTTCGTTGGGTGGGGCAGGGGGTGTTGGCGAATGAGATCGGCAACCCGCATCGCCGGGGTGTGCTGGGGGGGATTTCGACTCGCACGCGGCGAGCATGGCGGTACCATCGCATCGGCGGTTCCCGTCCGATCATCTCCAGCGAGGCCCCGAGCATGTCCGAAGACTTCGAGGACCAACCCGTTGTCGTCAAGGAGGCCATCCCGCGGCACATCCCGGCCACCATCGACCTGCGCCATCTGCCGTCGCCGGCGATGTTCCTGCGAATCCTCGGGGTCAACTACGCGCGGATCAAGACCGACGACGGCGGCGATTTGTACATGACCGAGTTCGGCGTGCCGTATTGCCAACACCTCCAGCCGGAGAACTGGTACGAGGAGCCGTGGTTCTCGAACCATCGCACCCGCCTCGAGGGCACCAGCGCGGTGTATCGCGTGCGGACCCGCCCGGTCGAGGACCATTTGCGAAAAAGCCTGGAGATCGTCGTCAAGTGGTCGCGCGTCGGGCAGGATGTGCCGCTGGACACGTTCACGCTCAACCGCGCCATCAACGCCGAGTTCAACACGCCGTTCGAGGAGTTCTCGCTGCTGATGGAATTGCGGGCCGGGCGCCATGGCGTCGGGCCGAGGATCCTCACGCAAAAGCCGCTGGCGATCTACGTCCCCTCCGAGCAGATGCAATCGTGGCAGACGGGTCGGAGCAAATCGAAGATCATCGGCAAGGTCGCCCGGCACCCGGCTGTCGAGATCGACATTTTGCGGTCGTACATCCTCCTGTATGCCTGGATTCGCGGTGTGGACACGGTGCAGGCGTACCAAGGCGGATATCTCGAACCGACGAAGCAAAAAGAGCGTTTGGCGGCGCTGACCCACCAGGTCAACGAGGAGCTCGACGGCAAGGGGTTCCTGGTGGCCGACAACAAGCCGACGCACGTGATTGTCCGCACCGACGCCGAGGGCATTCGCAAGCGCCACGGGAAGATGGTCTACGCCTTGATCGACTATGAGCTTCTGGCCCGCACGCCGGAGCATGAGGCGGCGGTGAAGGCCCGGGATCGCAGCGCGTACCTGGCGATGCAGCGGGATCGGTTCACGCCGCGGGAATCGTCGGACTATCCGCCGCAGCTTCACCCGATGAGGGTGTTGGATGTGCCCTACGTTTATGGACGCACCGAGAGCACCAACGGGGCGCTGTATGTCGTGGGGCACAACCCGGATCTGTTCAACTATTTCCTGCCCGAGCGCTGGCGAACCCGGCAGGTGCGGCTCAGCTCGACCAACCTGACGTATTACAGCACCACCAAGGACGGCATCCACCTGGTCTGGAAGGTCTCGCGCGTGGGTGAACTGCCCCCCGGCGATTTCTCCGATCCGGGCTATCGGCGGCTGCTCAAGCACGGTTTCAACGCGCCGTTCGAGGAGTTCGCGCTCGCCCTGCGGCTGGCGCGGCGCGGAGTGCCGACGGTCTATCCCCGCGCGATCTACATGACCGGCCCGCACGAGCTCAACGTCTGCGTGCTCGATGACCGACGCTTCGAGCGAATGGAAAAGCTCGTCGCCCCCGACGGCGAGCCGGTGATGACCATGGTGCACGACTACATCACCATTTGGGGCTATTTCCGCGGCCTGGAGGACGCCGACGCCCCGGCCGACGCGCACTATTGGACCCCCATCGACGCCGAGCAGGCGCGGCATCTGGATCTCATCGACGATGCGGCGCTGGCGGACATCCTCGAGCGCCAGCGGATCACGCTGGCCGAAAACGGCTTGGAGGATCTCACCCCGCGCGGCGACCACGTGCTGCTGTCGTACATCCCCCCCAACACCCTCAAACGCGACGCCGCCGGGCGGATCGAACAGCGCCAATGCAACTACGAGATGGTCCGCCCCACCGATGTCGAGGAGCGTTATTGAATCGGCGTCTCGTCATTGAGGATGCGGGCGCCGTCGAGTTCCTTCACCCCCACCCGCACCGTCGATCCGGGGACGATCGTCACATTCTGGAACCGATATCGCTTGATCGTGGTGCGTCCGGCGCCGAGGTTCGTCACCAGCCGCTCCTGCCGAGCCTGGCCGGGGAATATGGCGAAGGCGGTGTAGTCGATGGGCTTGTCGCCGTAGTTGCTGATGATCTGCTGGACCGACACATCGTCGCCGTCGCGCACGGCCAGCGTCTGCATCCCGACATCCGACAGCCCCAGTTTCAGCGCGATCGGGGCGACGAATCGCGAAGTGCCGTCGGCCTGGATCGTGAACTCCGCGGCGATGATCTTCTCTCCGGCGAAGCTGTTGTACGGGAACTCGAGGGTGATCTCGCGGTCGAGGGTCTCACCGGGGTTCAGCGTGAAAGTCTGGCTCGCGGGGCTGACGGTCCACCCCGCCGGCGGCTTGAGCTTGAACGATCCGCCGATCGCCTGGCGGTAGGGGTTCACGAAGCGGATGTGCCGCGTGTGCGGCTCGAAGCTCGACTCCAGTAGCGGGCGGTCCAACGCGATGCTCGCCCGCAATTGGGCCAACTGGGCATCGACCCCCACCAGGAAAATCGGCGTCGGACCGACCGTCAGCCGAACCTTGCCCCCCTCGCGGTCCTCGAGCCGCGTCAACGCCGTCGCGTTGCCCCACAGATCCAGCTGATATGCCCGATCCGACACGTTGATCGCCAATTCCCGAGTCGCATCGTCGGCCCCGCGATCCCAGATGGCCAGAATCCCGACACCGCCCCGGTCGAATAGGAACGCCTCCAGCCCCTCGGCCAGCGCCACCTTGCCGCGGAAGGTCGCGCCGGCGAGCGTGGTGATGAGCGTTCGTTCGATCAGCAGCATCTCGTCGGGCTGGCGCTCGGTTCGCTCGCCGACCCGTCGGATCGTGAACGGCAACGGCAAGTCGATCCGCTCTGCGTCGGCCGACAGGGCATATACCACCCGCTGGGCGACATCGCGGATCCACACCTGGCGCCCGTACTGCTCGCGCGGCGGCAGTTGCAGGCTGATCGAAAGGTTGTGCCCCTCGCGCCCGCGAAGGTCCTGCATGTAAAGCGGGATCTGCGACGGCAATACCGACGGCGGCACCGACAGCGCCACCGTCGCCGGCAGCTTGCCGTCCAGTTCGTACCACGCCGGCCAGGGCATGGCCAAGTCCGGTCTGCGCACCAGTTTGGCGAACTCGCCGTAGATCAGGTCATACACCTTCCGCATCTCCGGGCGGGTCACGAAGGCATCGGAGCAGTCGTCCCCCAGTTGCCAACGGTCGAGGTGATTGGCGTGGCGCGCGATCAAATACGAAAATTGCGGCTGCCACGTCGCCGGGTCGGCCTTCAGGAGCGCCTCCCAAGACCCGTCGCCGATTTTCTCCGCGACCTCCGGCGGCAAATCCACCAGGCAGGCCGTGGGCGTGATCCCCAGCGCCGCCAACTTCTCCAAAAGCGAATCGAACGCCGCCGAATCCGTCCGCCGACCCTCCCTCCCGGCGCTCCAGATCGCCAGCTTCACCCGACCGGCCGACAAAAACGGCAGGATCGACGGCAGTTCCGACCACCCCTCCGCGGGCAACGCCGTGGCGATGATCCCGAACCGCGGGTCCGGCGCCGTCGCCGGGGCGTCGTCGGCCAGCCTCACCAGGTCGATGGTCTGCTCCCCGACGAGCTGCCCATGGCTGCTCATCGCCAACTTCGCCTCGTAAAATCCCGCCGGCAGGTCCGGCAGCAACAGGGTCAGGCGTTTGCGTCCCGGCCCGAGATCCTCCGCCCGGGTCATGTCCAGCGCCCCGCTCTGCTGATGCACCGCCCGCCCGGCGGCGTCGGTGACGACCAGCTGCGATGACAGGTCGTCCACGAACCGGTCGTTGACCAGCACCGTCAGCCTCAGCGGCTCGCTCCGGCGGAAAATGTTCCCCGGCGCCTCGGTCGCCAGCGTCACCTCGGGCACCTGCGACACCGTCACATCATCGAACCAAGCCGTCCCCGCGATGTCCTGCGGATGCAGCGTCCGTTGGCCCAGCGGGTCCCCGGCGTACATTTCCGGCTGGAGCAACCCCAGTTCGATCACCAAAAAGCCGGCGTCGGCGGCCTCGGCCGTCAGCGACACCTCCAGCGGGCGCCACGCCTCGGCCGGCGCCGTCGCCGCGTACAGCGCCGACTGCCGGCGCGTGTCGGCGATCGGGTGCCCGTCCAAATCCGTGAAATACGCGCTGAGCCGCGCCCGCGCGTGGGGCATCGGCGTCGTCCGCACGAACGCCTCGACCCGGTAGTGCGCCCCGGTCTGGATGGGAATCCGCGTCGCCTCGTACCGATAGACCAGCGATCCGCCGTTGAGATCGAATTGAAAACTGTATTCCCCCCCGTGGGCCATCGTGCGGGCCAGGCGCCCGTTGACGTAATGGGGCAAGCCCTCGCCGACGAGCTTGACCCAGTGCATCGGCAAGTCCTCGTCATTGCCGAGCTTACGCTCCTCGAAGTCGATGGTTTTCAGCGTCCGCCCCGCCCCGCGCGGCTGCCCCCACGCCGTCGCCCCGGCGGCCCACACCGTCAAAATCAGCAAGATCACGCGGTTCATCGTCCGATAATGTTATCGGTTGATGGGGGAGGAACAGTTGAGAAGGGGGGGGGAGTTGTGAGTTGCGCGTTGTGGGGTGCGAGTTGGGGAGGGGAGGAGTTGCGAATTGGGGGAAAAGCAGTTGTGAGTTGCGGGTTGCGGGTTGAGGAGGG
>JBBSAF010000069.1:0-10862 GCA_038252525.1 Tepidisphaerales bacterium | reverse complement strand
GGTCGCTCTCACCGAGCTCCTTCATCGCCGCCTTTCGCGACAGCTTGATGCGCCCCTGGTCGTCGATCAGCAGCACCTTCACCTTCACCTCGTCGCCCATGTGGACGACGGCATCGACGCTCTGGACGTACTTGTCGCTCAGTTCCGACACATGGCACAGTCCGTCGGTGTCGGGCGCGATCTCGACGAACGCCCCGAACTCCTTGATCGACACGACCCTGCCGGTGTAGATCTTGCCGACCTTCACCTCGGCCATCATCGCCTCGATGATGTCGCGGCACTTCTCGGCCGACGCCGAATCGACCGACGACACATACACCGTGCCGTCGTCGTCGATGTCCACGCGGGCGCCGGTGTCCTCCTGCAACTTCTTGATGTTCTTGCCGCCCGGTCCGATCAGCTTGCCGATCTTCTCGGGGTTGATCTTCACCGTCAGCAGCCGCGGCGCCCACTTGCTGATTTCCTTGCGCGGGGCGTCGAGCGTCTTGGACATGATGTCCAAAATCCCCATCCGCGCCTCCTTGGCCCGGTGCAACGTCCTCCGGATGATGTCGTGGGTCAGCCCCTCGGTCTTGATGTCCAACTGAATGGCGGTGATGCCGTCGCGGGTGCCGCAGACCTTGAAGTCCATGTCCCCGAAATGGTCCTCCTCGCCGATGATGTCCGTGATCAACGCTTCCTTGTCGCCGTCCTTCACCAGACCCACCGAGATGCCGGCGACCATCTTGGTGATCGGCACACCGGCGTCCATCAACGCCAAACACCCGCCGCAGGAGCTCGCCATCGACGAGCTGCCGTTGGACTCGAGGATGTCGCTGATGATCCGCACCGTGTACGGGAACACATCGACCGTCGGCAGCACCGGGATCAGGCTGCGCTCGGCCAGCGCCCCGTGTCCGATCTCGCGCCGACCCGGCCCGCGGATCGGACGCACCTCGCCGACGCTGTAGCTCGGGAAGTTGTAATGCAACATGAACTTCTGGCTGTATTCGTCGATCAACCCATCGACCAGCTGCTCATCGCCGCTGGTGCCCAGCGTGACCGTGCACATCGACTGGGTCTCGCCGCGGCTGAACACCGCCGAACCGTGCACCCGCGGCAGCACGCCCACGGCGCACTCGATGGCGCGGACCTCGGTGAACGAGCGCCCGTCCGGCCGAACCCCCGCCAGGATCGCCTCGCGCGTCACCTGCTCCTCGACATCCCCGAACACCTGTTTGATCTGCCGCGCCTTCTCCCGCTGCGCCATCACCGTCAGGTACGGCGCGTTGGGGTCCGTCACCGGCGGCGCCATCTCGATCAGCAGGTCCGCCAGCACCTTGTTGACCGCGTCCCCCCGGTCGGCCTTGCCCGGCTTGCCCTTCACCTCGCGGATCTTGTCCTCCACCCGCGCCCGCACCGCGTCCACCAGCGCCGCGTCCGGAGCCTTGACCGTCCCCACCTTCTCGCGCCCGACCTTCTTTTGCAGCTCCTCGATCATCCCCACGATCTCGACCACCGCCTTGTGTCCGAACTCGATCGCGTCGGCCACCACGTCCTCATCGCTCTCGCGCGAGCCGATCTCGATCATGTTCACGAAATGCTTGGTGCCGGCGACCACCAGGTCGAACTCCGACTCCTCCAGCTCCGCGGTCGTCGGATTCAGCACCAACTTGCCGTCGATCCGGCCCACCCGCACGTGCGCCGTCGGCGTCGTGAACGGAATGTCGCTGATCCCCAACGCCGCGCTGGCCGCGATCCCCGACAGCACGTCCGGGTCGTTCTGCTGGTCGGCCGCCAAAACATTCAGATGAATCTGCACCTCGTCCATGAACCCCTTGGGGAACAGCGGGCGCAGCGGGCGGTCCACCAGCCGCGCCGTCAGAATCTCCTTGGTCGTCGGCCGGCCTTCGCGCTTCATGAACCCGCCGGGGAACTTGCCCGCCGCCGCCCGGCGCTCGCGGTAGTCCACCTGCAACGGAAAAAAGTCGATCCCCTCGCGCGGGTTGGCCCGCACCACCGCGCCGAACACCACGGTGTCGGCGTATTGCACCGTCACCGCCCCGTCGGCCAGCTTCGCCAAGCTCCCGGTCTCGATCGCCAAGGTGCGACCGCCGATTTCACGTTCCACTCGAATCGCTTGCATGAATGATCTTCCTCTGTCGGCCCCGATGGAATGATGGATGTCCCTTGGCCACAGATGGACAAATCCCGCCGCGCGAAGTCCGATGCCCCATGGGCCGTACGGATGGATTTGTGCATCTGTGGCGACCCGGATCCCTCGCCCGATTCCCCGCCGGGGCCGGCGATGGGTCATCAAGGCGAATCCGGGTTACAACGAAAACGGACGCGGCGAACGCCGCGCCCGTCACATAAAACCTTATTTCCGCAAACCCAATCGTCCGATGATCCGCTGATACCGCGCCCGGTCCTCCTGGGTCAGATATTTCAGCAGGCTGTTTCGGCGCCCGACCATCTTCAGCAGCCCCCGACGCGACGAGTGGTCCTTCTTGTGCGTCTTGAGATGCTCGGTCAGTTCCGTGATCCGCGTCGTCAGAAGCGCGATCTGCACCTCCGGCGAGCCGGTGTCCGTCCCGTGATTCTGATACTCCCCCACAACCTTCGTCTTCGCTTCTCCGTGCAACGCCATGAAAAAATCTCCCAAGTCGCCAAGCCGCCAGCCGAAGCCAACAACCGGTCCAAAAACCCCGGCCGCGTCGCGGCCCGTCGGGTGAGGAGCCAAACTACCCGCCGGCGCATTTGGAATCAAGACATCCGCGCGTGGTGCGATCATCGCGGAGCCGAAATGTGGCCCAGCCGGAGACAATCCGAGGCTGCGGCGTTCCTGCCTTTCTCTCCAATTCATTCCATCAAATCAGCAAGGCCGATCCCGCTTGGGGATCGGCCTTGCCGTGTTCCAACTCTTTTATTGTCAAATACTTACCACGCGAAGTGGGCGAAGGCCTTGTTCGAGTCGGCCATCCGATGCGTGTTCTCCCGCGTCGTGATCGCCTTGCCTTCCTTCTTGAACGCCGCCACCAGTTCATCCGCCAGCCGGTTGGCCATCGGGCGTCCGCCTTGGCTGCGGCAGGCTTCCAAGACCCAGCGGAACGCCAGCGACTGCTGGCGGCGCTTGTTCACCTGCATCGGCACCTGGTAGTTGGCCCCGCCGACGCGCCGGCTGCGGACCTCGACGAACGGCTTGACGTTGTTGATGGCGGTCTCGAACAGCTCCAAAGGCGGGACATCGGCGATCTTCTTGGTCGCTTCGTCCATCGCGCCGTAAAAAATCCGCTGGGCCACCGACTTCTTGCCATCCCACATCAGGCAATTGATGAACTTGCTCACCAATTTGCTGTTGAAGCGGGGGTCCGCCTTGAGGATTTCTTCGCTCGCCGTGAATTTCTTGTAGGCCATAATCGATTTCTTCCAAAACCGTTTTCAACTCACCGTCGCAGCCACCAAATGGCCGCCACAATCACCACGACCGCGAAAACGCCGACGAAAATGACGTTTTTCAGATCGCCGGAACCGCCATGGACCGCTTCTTGCGCCAGCCAACCCATGACCGATCCCATCCATTACTTGCCGCGCTTGGCGCCGTACTTCGAGCGGCTGCGCTTGCGCCCATCGACACCCAACGCATCCAGCGTTCCGCGGACGATGTGGTATCGCACGCCCGGCAGGTCGCGCACCCGACCGCCGCGAACCAGCACGATGCTGTGCTCCTGGAGGTTGTGCTCTTCGCCGGGGATATAGGCCGTGACTTCCTTGCCGTTGCTCAATCGCACACGGGCGATCTTCCGCAACGCCGAGTTCGGCTTTTTGGGGGTCATCGTCTTGACCTGCAGGCACACGCCGCGCTTCTGCGGGCAGGCCTCCAAATCCTTGACCTTGTTGTTCCGCGGCAACGCGCGCCGGGGCTTTTTGATGAGCTGATTGATCGTCGGCATGGGTCCCTTCAAGATCGCCAAAAGACAGCCCGCCCCCGGAAGCCCCGGGAACGAAGTTCGGGAAGTATACGGAAATAAAATCCCCTGACAAGCCCCCTATGCCGATTCCTTCCCGATCCAATGCCCCGCCCTCGACGCCCTCGACTCGTGGCCCGCCGCAGTCCGTTGATTTTCCCCCTCCCGGCGCCGGCGAGACTCCGATTAAACTCGCCCCATAATGAAAGAGAAAATCACCATCCGTCTCTATGATCTGCCCCGACAGCCCGATTTTCCCGACGGTGAGCCGTAAGCCGCCGCCGAATCCGTCGCCGGCTGGGACCACCCCCGCGGCGCCCAAATCGGCCTGCACGAACGCCAAGGCGGCTATCTGATGGGCGTCATCGACCATCTCCATCCCGAAATCCACCAAGACGAAACCGGCCGCTACAAAATCGCCGAACTCTGGACCCAGGACTGAACGCCGCCATGGCCGCCACGAACGGAGCCAGATGGAGACGCGCCGTCCTCCCATTGGCTTGGCGAGCGCAGAAGCCTTGCTCTCACTGGCCACTGACAACCGGCAACTCACAACTCGTCCTCCTCCACGTTATCATGCCCCCATGAACCGCCTCATCGCCGTCCTGGCCCTCCTGCTTTCCGGCTGCGCCAACTATCAATACAACCTCATCGCCCCGGCCGAGCTCGCCCGCCATGTCGGCGAACAGCCGGCCGTCGTCCCCATCGAACCGCTCATCTACACCCTGCAATCGTACGACAACCGCCTGGTGCTCCAGATCCAGAACCCAACCGACGCCCCCGTCACGCTGCGTGGCGATGAGTCGGCCGTCGTCGATCCCGCGGGTGAATCCCACCCGCTGCGGTCCCAGACCATCGCCGCCGGGTCGTTCATCAAACTGATCCTCCCGCCGATCCGCCCGCGCGTCGAGCCATCCGGGCCGACCATCGGCTTCGGGATCGGCTATGGCGCGGGCCGGGCGCAGGACGATCCGTTTTTCACGCCGCGATATTTCTCGGTCCATGAAAGCGGCGCCGAATACTGGGACTGGGACGGCGAATCGACGGTGCGGATGCAACTGGTTTTCGAGCAGGCCGGTCGGACCTTCCGCCACAGCCTGCAATTCAACCGCGTGAAAATGTGAATGGGGCGGGGCGTCCATGAACGTCGATGTCGTTTTATTGCCTTCGCAGCTTGATGCCGCCCGCCTCACGGGACGTTCCGTCGCGGTCTTCGATGTGTTGCGGGCCACCACCACGATCACCGCCGCCTTGGCCGCGGGCGTGGCGGAAATCCGCGTCTTCGACACGCTGGACGCCGCCCGCCAAGCCAAGCGGTCGTGCCCGGACGCCCTGCTGTGCGGCGAGGTGAATTGTCTGCGGCCGGACGGTTTCGACCTGGGCAACAGCCCCGGCGACCTCGGCCCGGCCCATCGAGGCGGGACGCTCTTGATGGCGACCACCAACGGCACCCGCGCCATCCACGCCGCCGGGGGCGCCGCCGCGATCCTGGTCGCCGCCTTGGTCAACGCCTCGGCCGTCGCCCGCCGATTGGCGACCATCGGACGCGACGCGATCCTGCTGTGCGCCGGCACCCACGGCGCGATCGCCATGGAGGATCTCCTCGGCGCCGGCGCCGTGCTGGCCGCGCTGGAACCGCTCGGCGGCGTGCCCGAAACCGACGTCGCCCGAATGGCGGTGCGGCTGTTCGATCAATCCCGATCCCATCTCCCTGGCGCGTTGGCCGACACCCAA
Source organism: Tepidisphaerales bacterium (assembly GCA_038252525.1). Classification (GTDB taxonomy): domain Bacteria; phylum Planctomycetota; class Phycisphaerae; order Tepidisphaerales; family Tepidisphaeraceae; genus JBBSAF01. The sequence goes on along the minus strand of JBBSAF010000069.1, from coordinate 5,181 downwards.
GGCGGGCGCAATGTCGTCCACGCCGGGTTGGCCGGCGATGTGACCTTCGCCGCCCGGCTCGACGCCTTCGGGATCGTCGGCGTCGTCACCGGATCGCCGCCGGTGGTGCATTCATCATGAATCGCCTGGCGAGCAAATCAATGGTTCTGGCGATCCTGTTTTACCGGATCATGCTGGGCCGAATCCTCGGTGGCCACTGCCGCTACCAGCCGACGTGCAGCCAATACGCCCTCGACGCCATCGCCAAATACGGCCCATGGCGCGGCGGCTGGCGGGCGCTCAGGCGGATCGGGCGCTGCCACCCCTGGGGCGGACGCGGGTATGATCCGGCCTGACCGGCGGGCGGCGGGGCGATGATCCGGCCTAAAACGACTGTTTCAATTTTCCAAACGAGTGTTTCATGCCTTTTGGTTCCCCCCATGACGCGCTGCCGTTGTCGGCGCCCCCGAAAATCGGCGCCCTGACCGAACTGTTGTCCCTCGCCGCGCCCACCATCGCGCAAATGGCGTCGTACACGGTGCTTCAGTTCACCGACACCTGGATGCTGGCGATCTTCGACCGCCTTTACGCCGGCGGCTCCGGCGTGGCGCCCACGGCGGCCGGGAACAGCGGCATGTTCTCGTTCTCGGTCATCAGCCTCGGCGTCGGGGTGCTGTGGGTGGTCAACACGCTGGTGAGCCAGAGCTACGGCGCGGGCAGTAAGCACATATGCGGCCGGTATTTGTGGCAGGGGATTTGGTTTTCGCTGGTGATGGCCGCCTTGCTTTTGCTGGTGCTGCCGTTCTCGGCCACGATCTTCCGCCTCAGCGGGCACGAGCCGGCGCTGGTGGGAATGGAGGCGAGCTATTTCCGCATCGCCCTGGGCGCCGCGGGGCTGAAGCTCGTCGGCACCGCCGTCGGACAATTCCTGCTGGCCATCAACCGCCCGGGATTGGTGCTCTGGGCGGCGGTGGGGGGGGTGGTGACCAATGTGCTGGCCAACTGGGTGATGATCTTCGGGCACTTCGGCATCGAACCGATGGGCGTCGCCGGCGCCGCGTGGGGCACCAACATCGCCGTTCTGGTCGAAATGTCCCTGCTGATCGGGTTCGCGTGGCGGCCGGGGATCCGGGCCGAGTATGGGCTGGGCCAATGGCAATACAGCCCCCGCGACATGAAGTTGCTGTTGAAAATCGGTCTCCCGTCGGGCGTGCAGATGGTGGCCGACGTGCTGGCGTGGAGCCTGTTCAGCATCTGGGTGATGGCGGTGTTCGGGACCAAGGCGATGGCCGCCAACACCTTCATGATGCGATACATGGTGATGAGCTTCATGCCGGCGTTCGGGATGTCGGTGGCGGTCACGGCGCTGGTGGGGCGGTATATCGGCATGGGTCGGCTGGACATCGCGCGGAAGCGCGCCAACCTGGCGTTCGTCCTGACGGCGATCTACATGCTCATGTGCGGGTCGATGTTCTTCATTTTCCGCCACCACCTCATCCGGCTGTTCACGCAGGATCCCGAGATTCTGTCGATCGGGGCGACGCTGCTGATTTTCGCCGCGATCTATCAGTTTTTCGACGCGATGTACATCATCTACAACGGGGCTTTGCGCGGCGCCGGCGACACGCTGGTCCCGGCGGTGGCGACGGGATCGCTGTGCTGGGGCATCACCGTCTTCGGCGGTTATTGGATCGCCCGCACCTGGACGCATTGGGGCGCGGCCGGGCCGTGGACGGCGGCGACGATCTACGGCGTCATTCTGGGGATTTTCATGCTCGCGCGCTTCCGGCGGGGCGATTGGAAGGCCGCGTCGTTGGACAGTATTCCGGGGGCGGATACATTACCCGCCTTCGAGGCGGTGGCGTTCATGCCGCCCATCGGACTGAGCGGCGAGGGGACACCGCCGAGACCGTGAAGAGACTGTTGATGGTTGATAGTTGATTGTTGTGCGGGGGGCGCGGGGGGTTGTAAGTTGCAAGTTGCAAGTTGTAGGTTGTAAGGGAGGAATGGGGCGCGCGGTGGGGATGGGCGGGTTTTCGGATTGGGTGATATGGAACAGGCGAAAAGCGACAAGAAAAATTACAAGCAGACCCTCAATCTGCCGCAAACGACCTTCCCCATGGAGGCCAAGCTCGTCGCCAACGAGCCGATCCGGCTGGAGAAGTGGCGCGCGATGGACCTGTACGGCACGCTCATGGCGGCCCGGTCGACGGCGCCGAAATGGGTGCTGCACGACGGCCCGCCGTTCGCCAACGGCGACATCCACATCGGGCACCTCATCAACAAGACGCTGAAGGATGTGGCGCTGCGATTCCGCTCCATGCAGGGATTCCAGACGCCGTATGTGCCGGGGTGGGACTGTCACGGGCTGCCGATCGAGCACAAAATCCAACAGGAGCTCGGCCCGAAACTGCGCGAGATGCCCACGGTCGAGGTGCGCAGAAAGTGCTTCGCCTACGCGAAAAAATACGCCGACCTGCAATCGACGCAGTTCCAGCGGCTGGGCATCCTGGGCAACTGGGCCGAGCCGTATCTGACGATGGCGCCGGGCTATGAGGCGTCGACGCTCGAGGTGTTCGCGCGGTTCGTCGAGGCGGGGCTGGTTTACAAGCAGCTCAAGCCGGTCCACTGGTCGATATCCAACCAGACCGCGCTGGCCGATGCCGAACTGGAATATCACGACCGCGAGGACACCAGCGTCTTCGTGCTGTTCGCGGTGGACGACCGGGCGGCGCTGCCGAAGTCGCTGGGGGCGGGTTCGGTTCCGGCCGGCGTCGCGATCCATTTGATGTTCTGGACGACGACGCCCTGGACCCTCCCGGCGAACAGGGCGATCGCGGTGCATCCCGACGGGGTGTACCGACTCTGCAAGTTGAATCACGATGGGCGGGAGGATCATGTGATCCTTTCGCGCGAGCTGGTAGAGGCCGTCGCCAAGCGCCGCGGCGCGACGGTCGAGGTGCTCGGCGAATGCCTGGGATCGGAACTCGCCGGCGCAACCTATCGCCACCCGTTCATCGACCGAATCAGCCCGGTTGTCACCGCCGCTTACGTCACCTTCGAGGACGGCACGGGTTTGGTCCACACCGCGCCCGGGCACGGCGAGGAGGACTATGGCACGGGCATCGTCAACAAGCTCGAAATCGACTGCCCGGTCCTGCACAACGGGCGATTCGACGCCACCGTGCCGGAATGGCTGGTCGGGATGGGCGTGTGGGATGCCAACCCCGTCATCGTCGAGAAGCTCGCGGGCCTCGGTTGTCTGTATCACCAGGAGAAAATCACCCACAGCTACCCGCATGATTGGCGAAGCAAGACGCCTACGATCTTCCGCGCCACCGAACAATGGTTCGTCGCCATCGACAAGCCATACCAGGTGCTCGGCGAGGTCGGCGGGCGGGCGCGATCGCTGCGCGAGCGGGCCGAACATGCCGTGGGCGCCGAGACGCAATTCATCCCCAAGTGGGGTCAGGCCCGCATGATGGGCATGGTGACCGGCCGCCCGGACTGGTGCATCAGCCGCCAGCGGGCGTGGGGACTGCCGATCCCTGTGTTTTACAACGAATCCGGCGAGGCGCTGCTAACGGCGGATTCGGTGCGCGCGGTGGCGCGGGTCTTCGCGGAAAAAGGATCGGATGCATGGTTCACCCTGTCGCCGGCGGAACTGCTGGAAGGGTGCGATCCCGGCGAGCGCTTCCCCAAGGAAACGCTCCGCAAGGAAAAGGACATTTTCGATGTTTGGTTCGAGTCGGGCAGCAGTTGGCACGCGGTGCTCCAGGCGCGACCGTCGCTGAAGTTCCCGGCCGATTTATACCTCGAAGGCTCCGACCAGCATCGCGGGTGGTTCCAGTTGTCGCTGCTGCCGGCGCTGGGGGCGACGGGGATGGCGCCCTTTCGGCAGGTGCTGACCCACGGGTTCATCGTCAAACCCGACGGCACCAAGGTCAGCAAGAGCGACAAGGAATATGTCACCGCCACCCAGGAAATCGACCGCCATGGCGCCGACCTGCTGCGGCTGTGGTGTTCCAGCGTCGATTATCAAAACGACATCCCCGTCTCCCCGGCGGTGCTCCGCGAGTTCGGCGACAAATATCGCAAAATCCGCAACACCCTGCGATATCTGCTGAGCAACCTCTACGATTTCAATCCGGCGACCGACGCCGTCGAGATCCTCGCCGCCAGCCTCGACGGCTGGGCGTGGGCGCAAACCGACGAGCTCATCGCCGAGGTGTCGGCCGGTTATGACACCTATCAACTCCACCGCGTCTTCCGGCTGTTGCACGACTTCTGCTCGGTGCGAATCAGCGCGATCTACGGCAACGCGATGAAGGACCGCCTCTATTGCGAGCGCCCCGACGCCCCCATCCGCCGGCGCTGCCAAACGGTCATGCACCGCATGGCGACGGTGCTGACGAAGCTGCTGGCGCCGATCCTGGTTTTCACCGCCGACGAGGCGTGGGAGCATCTGCTTCACAGGCCCGCCGGCGAGGCGGATTTGCCCAGCGTGCATCTGGCCACATTGCCCGAGGCGTCGGGCCGGATGTTCAGCGATGCCGAGCGGGCGGATTGGGCGATGCTCCTGAAATTGCGCGATGCGGCGCTGTTGCAGCTGGACGCGATGAAGAAGGAATCGGGGTTGAACAAAGCCTCCGATGCCGAGATCGTCTACATCGTCGATGCCGCGACACGGAGCCGGCTGGCGCCGTTCGGGGCGGATCTCGAGGACCTTGTCGGCGCCGGATGCGCGTCGATGGAGGATTCCGTGCGGGGTCCGACATCGGTGAAAATGATCGACCGCCGGGAAAGTTACGCCTCCTGCGCCCGCAGTTGGAAGCGCCGCCCGGACGTGGGCGCCGATCCCGACCACCCGGACCTCACCGCCCGCGACGCCGCCGCGATCAAGGCGATCGCCGCAACCCCGGGAGCCGGCGAATGACCGAAGGCAACCCCCCCGAGAACGCGACATCCGCGTCGTCGTCGTCCGCTTCGCAACCCCCGACGGCGTCATCGTCGTCGGCCGGATCGGCGCCTTCGCCGGCGCCCATCGCCGGTGGCCCGCCGGCGGGAGTTCCCACCCCCGCGCCTTCGCCGGCGCCGTCGTCGCCTCTCGCTTCGGCCCCCGCCCCCGCGCCGTCCTCGGCGCGTTCGGTCGATCAACCGCTGCGGCTGGGCGTGCTGGTGGGGGGGTCCGGGCGGACGCTC
>JBBSAF010000068.1:0-11063 GCA_038252525.1 Tepidisphaerales bacterium | reverse complement strand
AGTTCCCGCGCCCGGAACAGGGCCATTCCCGCGACCAGGGCGAACCCCGCATAGCACGCGGCATAGAGCGTCGCCACCCCCAGATAGGCGTAGATCGTGCCAAGTCGCACGGCGTTGACATCGCCGGCCGCGGCGTCGCCCAAGGCGATCGGGCGGTAGACGGTCAGTTGCCGAAGGTCGAACGATTCGAGGTAGGGCAGGACGAGGCTGCACGTCCAGACCAATCCCTTGACCGCCGCATTGGCCCCGGCCAGCGGCGAGCCGACGGCGTCCATCGGAAAGACGAACCGCGTGAGGTTCCCGGCGATGTACAGCAGGATCACCACCGGCAGATTCACCACCAGCGACACGCGGGTGGAGATCGCCACGCTGATGGCGGCCAGCACGCCGATTTGCAGCCACATCAGAAACAGCGCCGGCGGCAGCCCCGACAGATGCATCATCCGCAAATCCCACACCCGCTGGACCTCGGAAGTGTTGAGCGACTCGGCCCGCAGCAGATAATCGCCCGGCAGTCGCATCCACAGTCCCAAGGCGAGCACCGCCCCCAAGGCGACGATGCCCAGCAGGGCCGACAGGGTGATTCCCAGGTACTTGCCGAGCAGCACCTGCCATCGATCCACCGGCTTGCTCATGAGGGTGAGCATGGTGCGGTCCTCGATCTCCTCGTAGATCGAGCGGCTGGTGGCGAAAAGGGTGGCCAACAGCACCAGCAACAGGATGATGTCCAGCCCGACGGACTTGAACATCGTGGTATCCTCGCCGAGGGTGAAGAACGGGAGCATGGCGAAGACCGCGAGAATCGCCGCTCCCACCCCCAGCAGCAGGCTGTAGATCGGCTGGGCGATGGCCTCGAAGAAGGTGTGACGGAGGATGACGTAAGTGCGATACATGCCGGGTCCCGATGGTTGAAGGTTGGGGTTTTATACCATACCCGACCCGACCCGCCAGCCATATCGCCCCTGTAAGCGATCGTCCCAGGGGAAGATGAGGGGCAATGCTCACGGTGATCGTGCTGAAATCCGCGAAGGGAACGCTCGGACGCCCCCCCCGGACGGGAAACGCCCGCCGGTTCAGTCCGCCACCTCCACCCCCACCGGGTAATGATCGCTGGCGTAGGTCGCCAACCGATCGCGCTCGATCCACGCGCCCCGCAGTTTCGCGGCCTCCACGCCATGGCAAAATATGTGGTCCACACGCTGGCCCGGCTGGCGGGTGCTGAACGTGCCCATCGTGCCGGCCGACTCCCCCGCCACCGCCGCCAGGGTGTCGATGTAGCCGGCGTCGAGCATGCGTGCGATCGCGCGGCGGGGGATTTGTCCGCCATTCTCGTGCCACTCCCGGCGCGTGCTCGCCTTGCATCGCTCGGGATCGAGGGTCTGGATCGGGGAATTGGCGTTGAAATCCCCCATCACCCAATGGGCCGCCCCGGCTTTTCGCCAACCCGCCAGGCAATCCAGCAGCACGGCGATCTCGGCCTCGCGGATTCGCTCGTCGGCCTCGCGGGCATGGGCGTGCAGATGGACGATGGCGAAATGCTCGATGGTCCCGCCGGGACGCCCCACCGTCGCCCGCAGGAGGCACTTTTCGATGCCCTCGACAACCAGGGCGTCGTTGATCGTCTCGATGATCGGCCAGCGGCTCAATAGCGCCACCGCGTGGGACCGTCCCGAAGCGGTTATGGCGTCGAATCCGAGCCGCCGGGCGATCCGATCGACCACGGCGGGATCATCGGCCTCCACCAAGGCCACGATGTCCGATCGTTGGGCCTCGATCACCTCCGCGAGGGGGTCGGCCCGTCCCTCGCCGCCATTGAGGATGTTGTAGCTGACGATGCGCATGATCGGAATCTACGGCGCCGCCGGCGCCACGCAACCCCCCTCCCTTGCCGTGGGCGACGACCCCGCCATGCGGTGTGCAGGCGGCTGCGCACGGTTCCATGTCGAGAACGCGCTGTTGAACTCGCGCGACGACCCGCTACACGGTTGGGCGACGGTGGACGACGGCGACATATTCCAGCGTGACCAGCCCGTCGCGGACCATGGCGTCGAGGGCGGGGAGGAATGCCTCGATGCGCTCGCGGACATCGACCATCTCGATGACGATGGGCAGGTCGCCGCTCATGGCGAGCACATCGGACCGGTGCAGGACGCTGTTGGCGCCATATCCCTCGATGCCGCGGAGGACGGTGGCGCCGGCCAACCCGGCGGATCGGGCGGCGGCGACGATCGCCTCGTGCAGCGGCTTGCCTTCGTGGCGATCCGACTCGCCGATCAACACCCGGACCAACAGCGCATCGTCCTGGATCATGGCGACTCCCTTGAGTTGGGCCGCATCCAACAGCGGCCGGCGGCGATCGGGGACGGCGAGGGCTTGGCACCCGTCGTCGGCGGGCACGGCGCGATAGGCGGCGACGTGCGCCCGCTCGACGGTCGCCAATCCATGGTCGAGCCACTCGCCGGCTGGACCCGCGATGAAGTCCGACAACCGGTCCGGGCGGTCGACGATCTCGACGATCACCGGAACGTGTTCGATCCACGCCAGCGGATGACGGCGCGATTCGCCGCGATTTCCGAATCCGAGGATGCCGCGAAGCACCGTGGCGCCGGCCAAACCGGCCGACCGGGCGGCGGTGACGATCCGCTGATGCGACGGGGGATGCGGCGCCCGGTCGCCCGAGCGGAAATACAACCGCAGCAGGAGTTGTTCGCCGAGGATGTTCATCGCGGGGTCCTCATCGTCCGGCGGCCCAGATTCCCAATCGCACCGCCAGCAGCCCGAGGGCGACGCTGAGCAGCAGGTTGGCGCCGGCCTTGAGGAACGCCCCGTCGTCCCAGAGGGCGTTGGATTCGTACATGAACGTCGAGAATGTCGTGTAGGCGCCGATGAAACCGACGGCCACGGCGAGACGAAGCGCCGGCGGGAACCCGACGCGTTCGGTGGAGACCACCAGGAACCAGCCGAGCAGGAAACTGCCGGTCAGATTGACGAAGAGGGTGCCGGCGGGAAATCGCGGCCACAGACGCCCCCCCGCCACGCCGGCGCCCCAGCGGCACAGCGATCCGGCGGCGCCCCCGGCGGCGATGGCGAGGGCGTCGAGCAGGGGTTTGGTCATGGGCGGCTCCCGGGGATCGAGGTCGGGGGTCGAGTATACCGCAAGGCGCCGCCGTCGGCGCGGACAGGTGGTCTAAACGATGGGATCGAGGATGCGTTTCCTCATCGTCGGGGTGGGGCTGTGCTGGCGCGAACCGAAAGCCCCTGTGCTTCGCCGGGTTGCGGGCGCCCCGACCGAGCGGGCCCGAGTCAGATGAATGGTGCGAGAGCTTCGGACATCAGCGGGTGGCGAGGGGGTTCCACTGGCGTTCGAGGTCGCTGATTTCGCCTTGGCGAAGGATTTGGCGATGGAGTCTGTGGTAGCCGAGGACCAGGTTCTTGGCGAGGGGGTCGTTTATCACGTCGTCGATGGACAGGCCGGTGAACGCCAAGAGGCGCGACAGGGGGCGCTGGACGACGGGCAGCTCGATGCGGTCGCCCGCGCGAGCGAGGACGGTGCGGGCGGAGAGTCCGGGCAGCATCGAATGGGCCATGGCGGGATCATAGGCGCTTATTGCGGGAGGGTGATGGTCGCGGCGACTTGGTAGATGAACAGGGCGCCGTCGGAGTCGATGGCCGGGGAGCGCGAGGGGGCGTCGGGGCCGAGGAATCGGCGGATTTCGGTGACGGTGGCGGCGGGAATGGCGGCCGGGTCGATGCCGGGCGCGGCGAGTTCGATGCCGACGATGCGCCCGCCGGCGAGGAGCGGGGCGCCGGGGAGCCGAGGATGTTTGTCGAGGCGGACGGTCCACCGCTCGGCCGGCGCTTCGGCGGTACCGGCGACGACTTCGGCGGTGGGCTGGAAGACGGTTTCGGCGACCAGGGCCGGGCAGGTGATGGCGCCGCCTTGGAACGGATCGGACAGACCGATGTAGTTGAGTTTCTTGCCGTCGATGCGGAGGAGCGTCAGTCCGGCGGCGCGGTCGGTGCGGACCACGACGGCGCGGAGGGGGGTGCCGTCGGTGGATTGGACTTGCAGGGATTTGCCATCGGCGTCGATGGTCGAGGCGCACAGGAGCAGATCCGGCGCGACGGCGACGGCGACCGAGGCCGCGGTGCGGTGGATCGGGTTGGGCGGGGTCGGATCGGCCGGGCTGTCATCGGAGGGCGCCGTGCCGGACGGTGGCGTGGGGGTTTGGGGCGGCGGGGTCGGATGGGCCGGGGGCGTCGGCGTCGGATCGTCGCCGAAACCGAGGTCGCCGATGCCCGGATCGCCGGCGCGGGTGGCGGGGATCGCGGGCTTTTGAGCGTCGCGCGGGGCGGGGCGGGCATCGCCAACGGGGGGCGGCGTGTTGTCGTCCAAACCAACGTAGGGGATGGACTTGGGGAAGGTCGGCGGGGCGGCGGCCTTTTGGAACTCCTCGATCTCACGCTGGTGAACGGCGATCTGGTCCTGGATTCGCTCGACATCGACGCGGGCGCGCCTCACGCGGAATTCAGTGGCGAAACCGCGCCGGGCCTTGTCGGCCAGGTCGTCGAGGTCGCGTTGGGCCTGCTGAAGACGGCGATAAAGGTCGGCGTTGACGCGTTTTACGCGGTCGATGGACTGTTGGGCCTTGTCGCGTTCGGCGGCGCGACGGTCGGCCTCGGCGGAGTCGAGCCACTGGGTTCCCCAGCGCTTGTGACCGGGATAGGCGGCCTCGAGGGCGGCGTTCAGTTCGAGGTACTGTTTTTCGTAGGTGGCGAAGATGCTGAGACGCTGCACGCCGGAATCGACCTGGGAGAGCGCGACCGCGAAGGCGTCGATCATCGGCGGGTCGAGGGGCTGGGGGTGGGCCGAGAGCCAGTCGGAAAGGAGCTTGGCCGACCGCATGGGCTGGTCGATGGTCAGGTGGAAGGCAGCGGCATTGAGGAGGGTGGACCGGGAGGGATCGGCGGCGACGGCGCGATCGAAATATTTGCGGGCCTTGATGGGGGAATTGGATCGGGCATGGGCGAGGGCGGCGCCGGCGAGAGCGCGGGCGTTGGCCGGATCGTCGGCGAGAACCTGCTCGAAAGCGGTCTTGGCACCGTCATCGTCGCCGGCGACGAGGGCGGCGGCGCCCTGGTCCAAGAGCAATTTCAGATCGGCGCCATGGGCCGGGACCAGCAGACAGAACACGAGCAACCCGGAGCAAATCCAGCGCGGTGAAACCGACATGGCAAATGAATCCATTCTTCCCATACCCCCAACGATCCCCACCCTCGGCAACAGGACCGAACGCTTCGACGCGGCGACGCCATCAATGTTCCACGACGCCGATTCCGTCTTCCTTCCTGGCAACTGACAACCGACAACTGACAACTGATTCCGATGGTATATACCCGCCCCGCCACCGGTTGTTCAAACCACCCGCCGCGTCCTCAACGCTTGGCGGCGAGGAATCGGCGCAACTTGTTCGCGGGCCAACAGTTGATGACCTGCGGGGCGGTGGCGCCGGCGCGCCGGGCGACGGCGACGCCGAGGGAATTGGCGCCGACGCCCTCGGGCGAATGGGCGTCGGTGTTGATCGAGAGCATCACGCCGGCGTCGAGGGCCACGCGGGCATTGCGATCATTGAGATCCAGCCGCGGATACGAGGCGTTGATTTCCATGGCGGTCCCGGCCTTGGCGGCGGCGGCGAATAGTTTGGACAAGTCGGGGGTGAGGCCCTCGCGCCGACCGATGAGCCGCCCGGTGGGATGCCCGATGATGTTGACATACCGATGCTCGATGGCGCGGAGAAGCCGATCGGTCGCCTTGTCGGAATCTTGCTTGAGGGCGAAGTGCGGCGACGCGATCACGATGTCCAGTTCGGCCAGGATCGCATCGTCATAGTCCAGATGCCCGTCGGACAAAATGTCCACCTCGGCGCCGGCGAGGACGGTCACATCCTTTGTTTTTTCCGCGATCTTGCGGATGGCGGCGATGTGCTTGAGCATCCGCTCGGGGGACAGGCCATTGGCGATGACCTGGCTCTTGGAATGGTCGGTGATGGCGATGATTTTGTAACCGATGGCCCGGGCGGCCTCGATCATTTGTTCAATGCTGCCGGCGCCGTCGGAGGCGGTGGTGTGGGTGTGGAGGTCGGCGATGACATCCGACGGTTCGAGCAGGACGGGGAGCGAATTGGACTCGGCCAGTTCGATTTCGCCGCGATCCTCGCGGAGTTCGGGAGGGATGAACGTTAGATCGAGGGCGCGGTAGACATCGGATTCGGTTTTGGACGCCACCGGGGGAACGGGCGGGGCGTGGGCGGTTTGCTTGTCGGATTTATCGTAGTCGGCCTGACGGTACAGGCCCCACTCGTTGAGGGTGAGGTCCATTTTCTGGGCGCGGGCGCGAAGTTTGACGTTGTGCTCCTTGGAGCCGGTGAAGTAGAGCAACGTCGCGCCGAAATGGTCGTCGGGAACGACGCGCAGGTCGGCCTGCATGGCGTTGGCGAGACGGACCGAGGCCTTGGTGGCGCCCTGGGCGAGAATATCGGCGATGCCGGGGAGCTTCACGAACGCGGCGGTGATGGACTCGCCGAGGTCGGCGTCGGCGACGCCGGCGACGATGTCGATGTCGCCGATGGTCTCGCGTCGGCGGCGATAGGAACCGGCGAGCTCGGCGCGCTGCACGCCGGACAGGGCGCGGACGGCGGCGAGAAGCCATTCGGCCGGGGCGACGACCTCGCCGATGCCGACGCGGATGTCGCCGGGCATGCCGGGGGCGCCGTGGCGTTGGATGTAAAAGTCGAGCGATTTCCGCAAATTGGCGAGTTTCTTTTTTCCGAATCCCTTCAGGTCGTCGAGGGCGCCGGAATCGAGGGCGGTTTGGAGGGTTTGCAGGTCGGTGATGCTCTTTTCGGTCCAGAGCAGGCGGAGGGTCTTGGGGCCGAGGCCCTCGATGTCGAGCAGCGCTGGCAGGCCGGGCGGGACGGTGGCGGCGACCTCGTCGTAGTCGGCGCTGTGGCCGGTTTCAAGATATTGCCGGATGATTCGGCGGCTGGATTCGCCGACGCCGGCGATGTCGTCCAGCGCGCCTTGGGCGGCGGCCTGCCGGAGATCGACGGGGGTGTCCTCGAGGACGCGGGCGACTTTTTGGAAGGCGATGGATTTGAAGGCGTTCTCCCCGCGGATCTGCATGAGGGCCGCCAGGCGGGAGAACAGTTCGGCGAGCTGCTGGTTGATGGACATGGCGCAAAGCGTAACGCGCGGGGGAGATGGCGCGAACGGGGATGGGAATGGCGGTGGATCACACCAAATCGGAAGTTTGCATGAAAGGCGGGGCGAGGCGACCCCGCGCCAGGTAGCCAAGGGCCCGCGCGTCAAGGATGGGAATGGGCCGGGTCGAGGATTTCCAACCCCTCAAGCCTCGCGGCCGCGATCAGCTCGGCGTCGGAGGAAACCACCGTGGTTTCAAGGGGCGGACCCAATCGAAGGGCGGAACCCAAATGAATGGCGTCCATGGCGCGCAAGCCGTGGACGAGCGCCAGTTGCGCGGCTTGCTCCGCCAATGGTCCGTCGATGGCGACGACATGAAACAGCGAAAAATCCAGTCGCACATCCCCGACCAATCGCGCGGTTGCCGAATGCGCGGCCGTCCCTCCGCGACCCTTCCGTGAAATCGTCGCGAGCATCTCGATCAGGCCGAAATTGGAACATGCGAAACGGGGCATGGTGCGAAATAGCGCATTGACGGCATCGCTCCCCGGTTCACGATAGAACCGCTTCACCCACGCGCTGGGGTCCAGGTAATGCCAGTTCATCGCCGGTCCAGGATCAAGAGTTCCGACGGGGCGACGCCCTCGAAATCGATCGGAACCACTTCGGCGTACCGAGGTGGTGTTGACCCGGTTCCCCCGGACGAATCGGTCGGAGGACGCGCCTCGGTTTGCAGTGCCATGAACTCCCGCTCGGGAAGAATCACGTAGCGCTCACCGTGCAAGATGATCCGCTGGATCGTCATGGATGACAACATATCAAAACCACGGGGTGGCGCATAGCGGCTTCTCTTGCCCGGGAAGTCCAATTTGGCCGGTCGGGGGCGGCGCGGTATAAGCGCGACGGGTCGGGGGGAGGTTGTCGCACGGGAATCCATCCATGGCCGAGGCGTCGTTCGTTCATCTGCATGTCCACACGCACTATTCGATGCTGGATGGGGCGTGCAAGATCCCGGCGCTGGTGAAACGGGCGAAGGAACTGGGGATGCCCTCGCTGGCGATCTCCGACCATGGGGCGATGTTCGGGGTCATCGAGTTCTACAATGAATGCCGCAAGGAGGGGATCAAGCCGATCATCGGGTTCGAGGCGTACATGGCGCCGGGGGATCGGCGGGAACGCTCGACGCCGGGGGGGAACGCGGGGGAGGCGGCGTATCATTTGCTGCTGTTGGCGCAAAACCTCGAGGGGTATCACAACCTCCTGAAGCTGGCGAGCACGGCCTATCGCGACGGGTTTTATTACAAGCCGCGGATCGACAAGGCGGTGTTGCGGGAATTGAACAAGGGGATCATCGCCACCAGCGCGTGTTTGGGCGGCGAGATCCCGCAGGCGTTCATGAAGCGCGATGGCAAGGCGGCCCGGGCGATCGCCGAGACGTATTTGGACATTTTCGGCCCGGAGCGGTTTTACATCGAGGTGCAGAAACAGGGGATCCGCGAGCAGGATGAGATCAACCCGGAACTGGTGGAGATCGCCGACAAGCTGGGCATCGGGACGGTGGCGACCAACGATGTGCATTTTTTGGAGAAGGACGACCACGCCGCCCACGATGTGCTGTGCTGCATCAGCATGGGCAAACTGCTGACCGACGAGAACCGCCTGAAATATCCGACGGAGCTCTACCTGAAAAGCCCGGCGGAAATGCGGCAGGCGCTGGCGGCGTTCCCCCAGAGTCTGGATAACACGCTGCGGATCGCGGCGATGTGCGATCTGGAGCTGGATTTCTCGAAGCGATACTCCCCGGTGTATCGGGTGCCCGAGGGGAAGCTGGACGACGCGATCATCCCGCCGGGATTGCCCGCGACGACGCTCAAGCCGCCGGCGGAGGGGGAGGCGGCGGCGCCGATGAAGCCCGACGAGCGCTATCTGCGCCAGTTGTGCGAGGAGGGATTGGTCTGGCGCTATGGAACGCGGGAGGTGTCCGAGGCGGTGCGGAGCCGGCTGGAAAAGGAGCTTCGGGTCATCGTCTCGAAGAACTTTTGCAGCTACTTCCTGATCGTGTGGGACTTTTGCAACCACGCGCGGGACCACAACATCCCCGTCGGCGCCCGCGGCAGCGGCGTGGGGACGATGGTGGGGTACCTGCTGGGGCTGTGCAACGTCGATCCGACGAAATACGGGCTGCTGTTCGAGCGGTTCATGGACCCCAGCCGCAACGAAATGCCCGACATCGACATCGACATCTGCCAGAATGGACGACAGAGGGTCATCGACTACGTGCGGGAAAAATACGGGCACGTGGCCCAGATCATCACCTTCGGCACGCTGGCGGCCAAGGCGGCGTGCAAGGATGTCGGTCGGGTGCTGGGGGTGTCGGTCGGGGAGATGGAAAAACTGACGAAACTGATTCCCGGCACGCCGGGGATGACGCTGAAAAAGGCATTGGAGCAAAGCCCGGAGTTGGCGGCGATATACAAGAATGATCCAACCATGCGCCGGGTGATCGACCTGGCGCGGAAGCTCGAGGGATTGTGCCGCAATGCCGGATGCCACGCGGCCGGTGTCATCATCGCCGACCAGCCGATTGAGAACATCGCGCCGCTGTTCCGCTCCGGGGAGGACATGCTCACGCAGTTCGAGGGGCCGATCGCCGAGAAGGTCGGGCTGCTGAAGATGGACTTCCTGGGATTGCGGACGCTCTCGACGCTCGAGCGGTCGCTCGACCTGGAATTGTCCACGCGAGAGGCGCGCGGCGAGAAGGGTCCGCCGGCCGGCGTGCCGACCGACGCGCGGGGGCGGATCGACATCGAGCGGATCGACTTTGGCGAGAAGTCGGTGCTGGGGCTGTTCGGGCGCGGCGAGACCAAGGGGGTGTTTCAGTTCGAGTCCGGCGGGATGCAGGACCTTCTGATGAAGATGCGCCCCGACCGCATCGAGGATCTGATCGCGGCCAACGCCCTGTATCGGCCGGGTCCGATGGAATTGATCCCCGCCTACTGCGACCGCAAACATGGGCGCGAGGCCGTGCCGTCGGTCCATGCGATCATGGATGGAATCCTGGCCGAGACGTACGGGGTCATGACTTACCAAGAACAGGTCATGCAGATATTCAACCAGCTCGGCGGCATCGAGCTGGCCAACGCCTACAAGCTCATCAAAGCCATCAGCAAGAAGACCACCGATGTGATCGCCAAGTTCAAGCCGGATTTCATCAAGGGGACGATGGAAAAGGGGGTGGCCAAGGAGAAGGCCGAGGAGATCTTCGATCTCATCCTGAAGTTCGGGGGCTACGGGTTCAACAAATCACACAGCACCCGCTACGCGATCGTGGCATTCCAAACGGCGTACATGAAGGCCCACCATCCGGTGGAGTACATGGCGGCGCTGCTGACGTTCGAGATGGGATCGACCGAGAAGGTCGTCGAATACATCGAGGAGTGCCGGCGAATCGTGATGCCCGACGGGACGCGGGGGATCGGGGTGCTGCCGCCGGATGTGAACGTGTCGGATGTGGATTTCACCCCGGTGTACGCGGCGCCGGAGCCGGCGAAGGGCAAGCGGAGGATGGCCAAGGCGACCAAGCCGGTGGGGGTGATCCGCTTCGGGCTGGCGGCGGTGAAAGGGGTGGGGACCAAGGCGGTGGAGGCGATCATCGCGGCGCGGGCCGACGAACCCTTCCGCGGTCTTTACGATTTTTGCGAGCGGGTGGACCTGCGGGCGGCGAACAAGGCGACGCTCGAAGCGCTCATCAAATGCGGGGCCTTCGCGTCGACGGGCGCCAACCGGGCGCAACTCCTGGCGGTGGTGGAGAAGGCGGTCGAGATGGGCCAGCAGTCCCAGGCCGACCGGCGGATGGGTCAGTT
>JBBSAF010000067.1:0-11067 GCA_038252525.1 Tepidisphaerales bacterium | reverse complement strand
TGTTCGCCGAAGCCCATCCCGGACTGATCGAACTGACCTACAGCACCGTGGGGCTGAAGGCCGGGGCGGATTTCCTGATTTGGCGGATTGGATCGACGCCGGAACAGTTCCAAGTGCGTCAGGCGGCGATCAACAAGTCGCGTCTGGGCGCATATCTATCGACGCCAACGGTGTTTACGTCGATGACCAAGCGCAGCATGTACATCGACCAGCTCGATCCGTTCCACACCGCCGAAAGCCGCACCCACATCATCCCCGGCAAGGCCAAGTATTTGTTTGTTTATCCGTTCGTGAAAACGCGGGATTGGTATCTGCTGCCGCTGGAGAAGCGCCAGGAGGTGATGAACGTGCACATCCGCGTGGGCAATGCGTATCCAAGTGTCAAGCTGAACACGACTTACAGTTTCGGGTTGGACGATCAGGATTTCGTCGTGGCGTTCGAGTCCAACGAACCCAAGGACTTTTTGGATCTGGTGATGGCGCTGCGCGAAACCGAATCGAGCAAGTACACGCAGCGCGACACGCCCATTTTCACCTGCGTGCAAATGCCGATGGGACAGATACTTGGGCAATTGTTTTGAGGTAGGCGGAAGGCGGAAGGAAGGTAGGCGGAAGGGTAGTGGGCGGAAGGCGCAAGGAAGGTGGGCAGCCGCCCGAGAACCGTGCGGCATCAGGGGTTGGGGCCGTCAGGTGACCGAGCGGCCACCGTCGAGGGGGATGATTTGGCCGGTGATATATTTGCCGGTGGTCGCCAGGAAATGCACCAGGGCGGCCACGTCGGAGGGGGTCCCGGAGCGGCGCAAGGGGACGCGCTGCAAGTACTTATCGCGTTCGGATTGCGGGTAGTCCTCCGGCCAATCGACCACGCCGGGCGCGATGCCGTTCACCGTCACCTCCGGCGCCAAAGCCCGTGAAAGCCCCAATATCAACGTTCGCAGGGCGCCCTTGCTGGCGGCGTAGGCGAGATATTTTGGCCAGGGGCGCTCGGTCAAAAGGTCGCACATCGCCACGACCGTCCCGCGCGATTCCCGTAGCAGCGGGGCGGCCGCGTGGGTGAGCAGCAGCGGCGATTCGTAATGGATCGCCATCAACGTGCGGCTCAGTTCCAGGTCCACCGATTCCAAGGGCGATTCGGTGTAGAGCGAGGCGTTGTGAACCAAGAGGTCGAGGCGATCAAACGAGCGATTGAAATGTTCAAACAGGGGTTTGACCGTCGCGTGGGGTTGGGTGAGGTCGGCCTGGGCGGCGACGACCCGACGGGTCGGCGACGACAACCGCCGGATCATTTCATTGGCCGAATCACCGCTGGCATGGTAGGTGAAGAAGAGATCGTACCCGCATTCGGCGAGGTGTTCGACGATCCCCTTGCCGACGCGGGTGGCGCCGCCGGTGATGAATGCGACGGGATTCATGGATATAGGATAGCATGGGGGGAGAATAGGTGTCAGTTGTCAGTTGCCAGTTGCCAGTGGGCAGGAGGAGGGGGGCGGAAGGCTGTAGGCGGTAGGCTGAAGGAAAGTAGGCGGAAGTGAGGAAGTGAGGAATGAGAAAGGATCGGGATCATTATTTTCTTCGCTTACAACCTACAACCTATAACTTACAACCCGTTTTCAACGAGTTTTCAACTAGGTTTCAGTGAGCGAGCGGGATATGGATGATGGGAATGATGTGGACGGGCGGGGAATGTTGCCCGAGACGGTGCGCGCGGGGTTCAATGGGGAACTCGACGGGCGGACGGTGGTGGCGTGGGGGGAGGTCGATGTCGATGAGGACAACCGCTATTGCCGGCGGTATGCGGTATTGGCCGAGGACACGCTGTTGCTGCTCGATGGCAAGGAGGTGACGAGCATCGCCATCGCCGACATCCGCTCGACCCAGGTGATCGAGGGGCTGGGGGTGGATCAGTTGGTCATCAGCGGCGAAAAGGGGGTGTTGGCCACCTTGCGGTATACCCGCAAGGCCCGACGGGGGATGACCCGGCTGAATCGCAAGCTGGAGCGCCGGCTGCCGGGGAAGGCGGATGCCGAGCGCCCGCCGGAATGGCTGGAGGCGGCCGAGCGGCAGGCCGAGGCCAAGGAGCATTGCCCCAAGTGCGGGCTGCTGATCCCGGCGTATGCCGAGGGGGTCTGCCCGCAGTGTTTGCGGCATCGGCGGATCCTGTTCCGGCTGATGGACGTTGCCAAGCCGTATCGCAGGCGGATATGGCTGGCGTTGGCGTTGACGTTGGGGGCGGCGGCGCTGCAGGTGGTGCCCGGCATTTTCAACAAGAAGATGATCGACACGGCGTTGGTCCCGACCGAGGGACTGAGCGGGATGCAGCGCTGGCACAACCTGCTGCTGTGGGGCGGGGCGATCATCGTGACGATGCTGTTCGCGGAGTTGGTGGGGGGGATCCGCATCCGCATCCTGGCGTTGGTGGGGACGAGTGTCACGGGGGACTTGCGGCACCAAGTCTACGCGCATCTGCATGAACTGAGCCTGCGGTTCTTCAGCAAGCGGCGCACCGGCAGTCTCATCACGCGGGTGACCAACGACACCGACCGGCTGTGGGACTTCATCGTCTTCGGATCGGTCAATTTGATCCGCGATGTGATCCTCATCATGCTGATAGCGGGGGTGATGTTTTATATGGATTGGGGGCTGGCGCTGGTGGCGCTGATCCCGCTGCCGCTGTTGGCGTGGCTGACGTATTACCGCGGCAGGACGATGCAGCGGATGTTCGGGCGGCTGTGGACGTATTGGTCGCGGATGACCGGCGTGGTCGGCGACGCCCTGCCGGGGGTGCGGGTGGTGAAGGCGTTCGCCAACGAGAAGCGCGAGGTGGACCGCTTCGACCGGCGCAGCAACGAATACACGCTGAAGGAGCAGGAGGTCAACAAGGTCTGGACCCAGCTTCAGCCGCTGGTCAGCGGGCTGATGCGGCTGGGGAGCATGTCGGTGTGGATCGTCGGCGGGTACTGGGTGATCCGCGGGCAGCGGGGGATGACGCTGGGGACGCTCACGGCGTTCAACTTCTTCCTGTGGCAGTTCTATCAGCCGATCATGGAGCTGGCCAACAGCAACCGCATGGTGACGCGGGCGGCGACCAGCGCCCAGAGGGTGTTCGAGGTGCTGGACACCCCGCCGGAGATTTACAGCGGACCCGACGCGATCAAGAAGGAGCAACTGGACGGACGGATCGAGTTCCGGCAGGTGAGCTTCAGTTACGAGGGCGCCCAGCCGGCGTTGCGCGAGGTGTCGATGGTGGCCGAGCCGGGGGAGATGATCGGGCTGTGCGGGCCGAGCGGGGCGGGCAAGAGCACGTTCGTGAACCTCATTTGCCGATTTTTCGACGTGACCGACGGGCGGCTGCTGATCGACGGGGTGGATGTGCGGGATTACGACATCGGGTGGCTTCGGCGTCAGATCGGCGTGGTGTTGCAGGAGCCGTATTTGTTCCACGGGACGATCGCCGAGAACATCCGCTACGGCAACCCCGACGCGGCCGACGGGCAGGTGATCGCGGCGGCGCGGGCGGCCAACGCCCACGACTTCATTGTCGGGTTCCCCGACGGCTATGACACGATGGTGGGTGAGCGCGGGCAGTCGCTGTCGGGCGGGGAGCGCCAACGGATCAGCATCGCGCGGGCGATTTTGCACAACCCGCGAATCCTCATTTTGGACGAGGCGACCAGTTCGGTGGACACCGAGACCGAAAAGCAGATCCAGCAGGCATTGAACCGACTGGTGCGGGGACGGACGACATTCGCCATCGCCCACCGACTGAGCACGCTCCAGGCGGCCGACCGGCTGGTGGTGCTGGAGAAGGGCAAATTGGTCGAGCAGGGGACGCACGCGGAGCTGGTGGGGAAGGAAGGGGGCGTGTACGCCAAATTGCACCGGACGCAGGTGGAGATGAACGCGCTGGTGGGCGTGAGCTGAGGGACGATGGGCGGGGGGGGGTGGGCGGTTGGCCGGGGGTAAGCTCAGGACGGCTGGGGGGCGCTCATGGCGAGGCGGAGGCCGGTGGCGATCAGCTGGGAGCGTTTGACGTTATGACGCCGTGCGTAGGCATCGGCCTCTTCGAGGAGTCCTTTTTCGACGCTGATCAGGACGCGCTGTGCGCCCTTGCCGACGGTGGGGCGGCCGCGACGGAGGTGGGTTTGGATGCGGTCCCAGCGCTTGCGCTGCGAGGGCGTGAGCGGCTTGCCGGGCAGCCCGTCGGGGCCGGGCGGAAGCGGCTTTTCCAGGCGCGCGACCTCGGCGGCCCGTTGGTCGTCGGTCAGCGACAGGAACTTTTCGACGGGGGATTTGGTTTTCGCCATGGGGTGCTCCGGCGGGGGTGGTGGGTCCTATTTCAGCGCGACGACTTTCATCGACCTTTTGTCCCTCGGGTGGTCAGTGGCATGGCGGTTATGACATAAACGACATCATCGGCGCCGACGGCGAAAATCACGCGGAGGAAACGTCCTCCATGGCCGCGGCCCTCGACCAGCCATTTTTGTTGGCCGAGCCGACGCGGATAGGGCGGTCGGGCTTGGGTGACGACCCGCTCGGCCTCCTGCGGCGATACGCCGTGGACCGAGAGGTGATCGACGTTCCAGTCATTCCAACGGAACCCATGCCACACGCATTGAATGTATACGTATTCGTGCGGGGCGGGGCAACTGGAAAATGGGCGCGGCGGAACATTTTTGTGGTTGGCGCGTTCATGGATGGGTAGAGTGATTGTGAGGGGCATCACCAACCCGGAGGTGGGTCATGGCGGCATGTGGACAAACCGAACGGACTCGGGAGACCCGGTGCGAGTGGGTGGATAATTGGCACCGGGGCTGGCCGGGGGTGCTGGCGACGATGGGCGTCAACGGGCACCGCGATGCCCTGCGGATCGACGCCGATGGGTGGCTGTCGGCCCGTCGGGGGGTGTTCGCGGCGTTCGACGGGGATCGGGTGGAAGGGTACCTGTGCTTTGATGTGCGATGCGCCGAGGAGGGGGGACAGCCGACCATGCGGGATGGGCGGGCGGCGATGCAGGCGGTGGTGGGTTGCGTTTGGATCGACCCGCAGTCGCCCGACGGCGCCGCGACCGAACGGGCCTTGCGCGGGGCGGCGGCGGCATACGCCAAGGGGGTGTGCGATGAGTTGGTGGGATTCGGGGAGGCTGTTGGGCGAAGCAGTTGATGGTTGATAGTTGAGAGGCAAGTTGTCGGTTGCCAGTTGCCAGTTGACAGCAATACATGCGGAGATTGGGGGGGTGGTCCATGATCGTGGGTTCGTGGTAGAAGAGGGGCGCCTTGGGGAGGGGCGCGGATCGCGCCACTTCGGCGAAGGACGACGGACCACTGACAACGGACGAATCATGAAATATCGACGGCTGGGACGGACGGGGATGCGGGTTTCGGTGGTGGGGATCGGGACTTGGCAATTCGGGGGGGAATGGGGGAAGGATTTCGAGCAGCATGAGGTCGATGCGATGTTCCGCCGGGGCGCGGAATTGGGGATCAACCTGATCGACACCGCCGAGTGTTATGGGGATCACACCTCCGAGGCGTTCATCGGGCGGGCGATCGAGGGACAACGCGACCAGTGGATCGTGGCGACGAAGATCGGACACAAGTTCCACGCGCCATTCAAGCGGACCGATGAGCGCTCGGCCGACGATGCGGTGAAACAACTCGAGGATTCGCTGCGGGCGCTGCGGACGGATCATGTGGACCTGCTCCAGTATCATTCAGTGCGGGATTCGGAGTTCGATGACGCGGCGCTGCGATCGGCCATGATCCGTCTGAAGAAGCAGGGGAAGGTGCGGCATCTGGGGGCGTCGATCTCGAAGAATGACAACACCCACCAGGTCGAGAACGCCCCGGCGTCGGAGGTCGAGGCGATCCAGGTGGTCTACAACCGGCTGGACCGGGCGCCGGAGGAGAAGGTGTTGCCCCTGTGCGAGCAGTTGGATCTGGGGGTGTTGGGGCGGGTTCCGTTGGCCAGCGGGCTGCTGAGCGGCAAATACAAACCCGGCCATGCGTTCGGGGAGGGGGATGTGCGGAAGGTGTGGGGGAACCGGGAGGAGCAGGACCGGAAGTTGCGGGAGGTCGAGGAGATCGAGAGGAACGAGGTCCCGGCGGGGACGCCGGTGGCGCGGTGGGCGCTGGCGTGGGTGTTGCGGCATGCGGCGGTGTCGTGCGTGATTCCGGGTTGCAAGAATGTCAAACAGGTCGAGCAAAACGCGGCCGCGGCGGACCTCGTGGCGGGAGGGCATGGACAGGATCGGGACCTCGCCGGCGGGGTGGGCGAAGCGGCAAGGGGATGAAATCGAGCGGTTGAAACCGAGAGGTTGAAACGACGGGGGAGGACGCCCTCGTTGCGATAGGCAAGTCCGTCGCCGCCGGAGACAGTCCCCGCGTCGCGATCTCCGCCTCGGCCCCGTCCGGGGGGACAACCGGGCGCAGGTGGGTTTGGAGGTTGTGAAAACCCCCCGTTGAGCGGCGTCGTCATCGGCTTGAATTGGAGAGGCGGGGGCGAGGCGCCCCCGCGGCATGGAAACCACGGGGGGTGGCCGGTGACTTGCGTATAGTACCGAGGGAGGGCGTGGCGGATTGCAGGGTGCGTGAATGGGGTTTTCGCATCGCGCCACGGCAGTGGCGGCGGTGGCGGCGCGGGTGAGGCGGCGTATCGGATTGGCGGGGACGTACGTGGGATTTTGGGAAGGAAGCAATGCCATGGTGAAGTGGATTCTGGTCGCGGCAGCGCTGATATTCGGACATGGGCGGGCGTGGGGTCGGACGATTCATGCGCCCATCGTGTACCAGTATCGGGTGGTCGGCGCCGAGGGTGGGGAGCGGGTGTTTTATTATGGCGGGGACGATCCGTCGGTGTTCGCGCGGGCGCTGCGGGATTGCCGGGTCGCCGCGGCGATGGGGCGGGAGGTGGCGGATGCCCGGCCATGGATTTACAGCGATGCCATTCCGTTTTGGAACGCATGGATATGGGGAGTTACGGTGGACGACGCCCGCAACGAGGCGTATCGGTCGGCGCCGCGCCATTTCGTCAAGGGACCGGCGACGGGTCGGGGGGAGACGGCGGGGAATGGGCCGGGGATGGCGATTCTGAATCCCGCGACGGTGGGGCGGGGGGAGATCGTCATAACGGCGGTGACGTCGCACCGCTGAGCGTGCGGGTGGGGGCGCGGGTGCGGAGGCTCTTTGTCATCCGCAAGCCCTGTCCCGACATAAACTACGCGGATGTAAAGAGAAGTGTAGTGTGCACCCATTGACACGCCGGACGCCATTCACTCAGCCGGGGGCGGCTGAGCTACAGGAATCGATGGGGAGCAACGGGCGAGTTGTGTATAACAACGAGGCGCTTCGCCTCCGCCACGAAATGGGGCGGGAGGAGTGCCTCGCCCAGCTCATGACATTTTCTGGGGGGCGCCGTTTTCCTTCGAGGATTTGGATGCGGCCAGGACCAGGCGGAGGCTTTCGACGCCGTCGTCGATACCGGATCGCAATGTCGCCTCGCCACGGAGGGCGCCGATGAAGTTGGCGTTGATCTCGTCGTAGGCGCTGCCGTCCTGTTTGATGGTCTCGACCTTCACGTCGGACTTGGCGATCTCCTCGCTCTTTTTGCCGCCGTGGCGGACGAATGTGGCCTCGTCGGGGCTTTTGAACTCGACCATCACCTTTTCGCACAGGATGGTCATCAAGGTGGAGCCGCCATGGGGTTCGTAGCAGTTGGCGGCACACAGGCTGGCGATGGCGCGGTTCTTGAAACGGATCGTCGAGGCGCTGACGTCATCGACCTGGTAATCGGGAAAGCGGTCGTGGAAGAGCTTGTCGGCGAAGGCGGTGACGATCTCCGGCTCGCCGAAGAAGTGGCGGGCGAGGTCGTAGGTGTGGATGGCCTGTTCGATGAGTTGTCCGCCGCCCATATTGGGGTCGCGCCACCAGGCGGGGAAGAGGTTGTTGGCGAAGAAACGCCCTTGCATGAGCAGCGGTCGTCCGGCCGAGCCGTCGGTGAGCATTTGCTTGAGCTTGCGGACGGGGGCGGTGTGGCGTTGGTGGTGGCCGATCTGGCACTTCACGCCGGCGGCGCGGACGGCGGCGGCGATGGATTGGGCGCGATCGAGGGTGAGGGCGATGGGCTTTTCGAGGAACAAATGGCAGCCGCGTTGGGCGGCCAATTCGGTTTGCCCGCAATGGGCGCCGGGGGGGAGCCCGACGTATACGGCGTCGAGTTTTTCGGTCTCGAGCATTTTTTTCCAATCGTCATACGCCTTGGCCTTGGGGGCGTGATCGGCGATGAAGGATTGGGCGCGGGGGAGGTTGTGGTTATAGACGGCGACGACCTCGACGCCGGGGATCTTGGCCAGGGATTGGGTGTGGACCGTGCCGACCCAGCCGGCGCCAATGAATCCGATGCGAATGTTTTTCATGTTTTGGGTTCCGTGGTGGTGGGAGATCGGGTTAATGGGATTCAGTGGTTGACGACAAAAGCCCATCTCGGCGCCGATGCTGATGCGGGTGGCGATGGTCTTGGCGACGGACACTTTTCATTGGGCCATTGGGGGGGCGAATCGACGACGACGGCCTTGCGGGCGGATTCATAACGCAGGGCGCCCATGGAGGATGGCTCCGAAAAAGGGTGGGGCGGGGGGTTGGGTTGCCGGCCCAAATTGAACGGCGGGGCAGCGTATCAGAGGATGGGGCCGCCGCAAGGGATGTGCGTGCGCAAAACAGGGTCGTGCGCGGGGATGATTCGCGCAAAATGCGGAGTGTGGACGGCGAAGGCGATGCGGCATTGCCGGGTTTGTTCCGCCGGCCATGATGATTCGCGCAAACGGCGGAGGGTGGACGGCGAAGTCGCGGTTGGCGATGCGTGGGGGCGGCGCCGTCGCGGGGGATGCGGGCGGATCACACCGGGGTCAGGGTCACGTCGATCGACTGGTAAATGACGGTCTCGATCGGGGGGTGGAGGGAGTGGGCCGACACCATCAGCCAGAGGCTGCCGTCGGCGGCGGCTTGGACGACGTGGGATTGGGTGAGGGTGCGCTCGACCGAGGCGTATTGCCGGGCAACGGTGGGGGGGCGGCCATTTTCGACGAGGCCGGCGGGGTCGGTGTCCATGTTCGGGTCGAGGGTTTGGCCATGCGTGTCAGGATCGGAAACGAGCGTGGGTTCGGTGGCGCCGGCGCCGACGCGAAGGAGGGTCGGATCGACGACGGAAACAAAGCCGGTGTCGGCGGGCACATCGGGATTGTCGGTGGCGAAGCGGATCGTCCACGCGATTTGGTATCGCCCGGCGGGGCGCAGGGTGGTGTCGGGCGGCACGGGCGCATCCATTTTATGGCCCCGCCACGGGCGCGGGAGACATTCCCATGTCGCGTGGGCGCCCTCGCCCGCGTCCAACGACGCGACCGGCACGGATGGGGTTTGGAGGTTGTGAAAACCTCCGTGGAGCGCTGTCGTCATGGGCTTGGGTTGGGAAGGCGGGGGTGAGGCGCCTCATTGTTATACACGAGTCAGCGCTCCGTCCTAAATTGCGCTCTTGGCAAGCCATAGGTAGCATAGCCGCCCTCGGCTGTGTCCCTTGTTGGCACGCCAGCCTCCATTCACTCAGCCGGGGCGGCTGAGCTACATGAAGCGGCGGGGGCAAAGTCCGACTTGCGTATAACAACGGGGGCGAGGCGCCCCCGCGACAAAAGAGGGCGGCGGGAATAGCGGGGGGGAGACGCCGCAATGGGGCAGAAGCGACTTCGCCACGGGGGGAGGGGGCGCCATCGCCGCGGATGAGCAGGCGTTCACCGTTGCGTCAATGGGGGATCATGCGGGCGATGTCTTGGTCGCCGGGCCTGTTGGGGTCTTGATCGAGTTCCGGTTGCGTCAATGGGGGATCATGCGGGCGATGTCTTGGTAGGTGACGAGCAGGAACACGCCGGCGAGGACGGCGAGGCCGACGTACTGGGCGATCATTTGGGCGCGTTGGCTGAGGGGTCGGCCCTGGATTTTCTCGATGATGAGGAAGGTGAACAGTCCGCCATCGACGATGGGGATCGGCAGGAAGTTCACGACGGCGAGATTGGCCGAAATCATGGCCAGGAACCAGAGGAGCCAGACCATTCCCTTGTCGGCGAACTTGGTGCCGGCCGAGAAGATGCCGACGGGGCCCATCATGTTGGTGTAGCTGACCGAGCCTTGGAACATGCGGCGGATGGTGACGTAAAACTGGAGCACGAAATCGCGGGTTTCGGTGACGCCCCACCAGGCGGCCTGGACGGGGTTGGAGGTGTGGCGCGGCTCGACGAGTTCATGGAGGAGCAAAGTCACCGAGAGGCGGTGGCCGCGAAGGGTGGAGATCTGCTCGGGGGTGAGCGTGATCGAATGTTCCTTGGCCGGTGAATCGCCGAGGGCGGCGGCGAGGGTGACGGGCACGCCGGGCTTGGCCATGGCGAGCAGGCGCTGGACATCGAACCAGTTGGCGACGGGTTGGCCGTCGATGGATTTGAGGGTGGCGCCGACGGGGATGGCGGCCGCGGCGGCGGGGCTGTCGGGCTTGAGGTCGGCGATGACGGCGTGGTGGTCGTCGGTGAGCAGTTGCACGCCCAGACCATAGTTTCCGGCGCCGAGGGGGACGTTGGCCCGCAGGTCGTCCACCATGACGATTTTTTCGTCGCGCAACACCTCGATGCCGACGGGCTTGTCGGCCTTGCCGGCGGCCGAAAGCCACTCGACGAGCTGCTTGCGGGTGGGGTTGGATTTTCGGCCTTGGTCGGTGACGACGGCGGTGATGACATCGCCGGGTTGGAGCTTGCCGATGGCGCTGGAGCCGTCCATCACGCGCTCGACGCGGGTGCGCGGCATCATGCCGATGAAATTGAGGATCTCATCCTGATCGAACGGCAGCATGAAGGTCGGCTCGACGGTGACGGTGTGGGTTTGGCCGGCGGCGTTGGCGACGGTCAGCTCGATGGGTCGGCCATTGGAGTTCTGGACGGCGGCGTCGAGTTTCCAGAAGTCGGTTTTGTAGGCGTTCGGGCCGGGGCCGACGGGTTGGCCGTCGATGGCGGTGATGGTCTCGTCGGGACCGATGAGG
>JBBSAF010000066.1:0-11092 GCA_038252525.1 Tepidisphaerales bacterium | reverse complement strand
GTTGCCTGTTGGGGAGGGTGTTGCGCGTTGCGTGTTGGGGTGGGAGTTGCGGGTTGTGGGTTGCGAGTTGGGGTGGGGGCGTTGGGGGTTGAGGAGGGAGTTGTGAGTTGCGGGTTGTGAGTTGCGAGTTGGGGAGGGGCGTTGTGAGTTGCGGGTTGGGGAGGGGCGTTGCGGGTTGGGGGTTGCGAGTGAAATACAGGGTTCCTTGTGTTCAACGCACAACTCGCAACTCGCAACCTCGTTTCCGGTTCACTCCTGTTGCTGCTGTTCTTGTTGTTGGACGGCGGGTCTGGGCTCGGCGGGGGTTCCGGGGTGGATGGGGACGTCGAGGGCGTGGTGGCGTTCGGCCGACAGTTCGGCGGGGACGCCGGCGAGGCGTTTGCTGGTGACCGTCACGTCGATGGATTCGGTGGCCGATCCGCGGTAGACCCCGCGGTTGGGGGCCACATCGCGGAAGTCGCGCCCGACGCCGACCTTGACGAACGATTCGTTGGCGACGAGATCGTTGGCCGGGTCGAACCCGATCCATCCGACGGAGGGGAAATACATTTCGCACCACGCATGGCTCTCGGCGAATCCGCGATAATCGTTGGCCAGCGGATGGACATATCCGCCGACATAGCGCGAGGGGATTCCCAAGGCCCGGCCCATCGCCACCATCAGTTGCGCGAAGTCCTGGCAGACGCCGGCGCCATGTTCGAGGATTTCGGTGATGGGACTGGCGGCGCTGGTGACGCCCTTGCGGTAGGTGAATCGCGCGTGCACCCGGTGCATGATGTTCGACGCCACCTCATGCAGCGGCGCGCCGGCCATGGGTTGGAGGGCGTTGGCGAGATCGCGCAAGGCGGGGCAATCGACGATGGGTCCGTCGAATCGCAGGGCGTCGAAGAAGGCGAAGTCCAGGCGCTGGGGGTCGATGGGCCAGGTGTCGGACGGAGGCGAGGCCAGCGACGCCGCCGGCTCGGTCTCGACAACGCTGTTGGCGATGATGCGGATGCGGTCGTGGAAGGGATTGATGGTGAAGCAGTGGACGGTGTTGTCCATGAAATCGAAATAGCTGGTGACGGCGGTGGGGGGGCCGATGGCCAGGGAGAACGAGAGGCGATGCTGGATGTCCTCCTGGCGCGGGGTCATGCGGAGTTCCATGACCGATTCGCTGATGAGGTCGGAGTAGGTCAACTTGGTGGTGTGGGTGATTTCCAGGAGCATGTCAGGCGGACCTTTCGCCGGTGGAATCCGGGGAATCCGGGGGGCCGGGTTGGGTGATGTCGGTGACGTGGACATCGACGGTCATGGTTTCGACGGCTTGGCCGAAGAGGGTGCCGGTGATGGGAGCGGCGTCGCGGTAATGCCGACCGTAGCCGACGCGGACGTGATCCAGTTGCGTGAGCACGCCGTTGGTGGGATCGAACCCCTTCCAGCCGATCTCGGGGATGTAAAGCTGCACCCAGGCGTGGGTGGCGTCGGAGCCGGCGCGGCTCGCGGCGGCGATGTGGGTGTGGACGTAGCCGCAGACATAGCGGGCGGGGACGCCCAGCAGTCGGGCCAGCGAGATGAAGAGGTTGGCGAAATCCTGGCAGACCCCGCGGCGTCGGGTCATGACCTCGTGGGGCGTGGTGTCCAGGCCGGTGGAGTTGGGTTGGTAGGTGTAGTTGCGGAACAGCTCGAGGTTGATGGCGAAGAGGGTTTCCATCAGATTGCGATGGTGTTTTTCGGCGAAGAACATCGCGTAATCGTAAAGATCGCGGATTTGTGAATCGGGCAGTTCGATGTGTTCGAGATAGGGATTGAGCATCGTGCGCTCGCCGGGCATCCACGCCAGCGGAATGGTCGGCATCCGCCCCAGCAGCTTGGTGAAGGCGAACGGGTCGTAGTCGAACAAATCGACGACGGATTCGGCCACGATGTCCAGATCGGCGTAGGGACCGGGGATTTCGCAGCGGGTGGCCCAGTTGCCGAAGGCGTCCTCGTAGTCGATCAGCGGCACGGCGGGCGTGACCGCGATGTGATGGGAGATGACGCGCTGCTTCCAGTCGGCCAGGGGTCGCAAATGCAGGCGATGGAGGCTGCGGGCGATGGGGCGGTCGTAGTGGTAGCGGGTGCGATGGACCACCCGCAGGCGGCGGGGGGGCTTGTCCAGGTCGGGCAGGGCCAGTGATTCGCGCATGGCGGCATTGGACCCGGCGTCGGCGCGGGGAGCAACGGGATCGGGCGGATCGGGCGGGGGATGGTTCATGCTCAGCGGAGGTAATAGGCCTTATGGAGGGCGACGGCGGCGTCGGCGGTGGTCGCCAGGATCAGGTGGAGGAGATCGCCGATGCCGTCGAGGAGCACGTGGGTCGGCTCGGCGTATTCGAGCATGGCGTCGAGGCGGCCGAGGATGCGTTCGGCGGGGTCGGCGGCTCCGGGGTTGGTTTCGGCGCGGATGCCGCGAATGGCGGCGTGGGCGTGATGCAGGGAAAAACGGATGCTGCGGGGGAAGTCGGCCTGGAGGATGAGGAACGAGGCGACGCGCTGCCCGTCGATCTCGCCGGCGTTGGCTCTGCGGAATCCCTCGATGGCGCAGCAGGTCCGCAGGGTCGCCATCCACAACAGGTTCCGCAAGGCCAGCTCGGTGGTGGTTTCGGCGTCGCGGATGATGTCGCTCTTGACCTGGAGAATGCGGCAGGTGAGGTCCGCGCGCTCGAGGAACTTGCCAAGCTGGGCGAACAGCCATCGCTGGTCGTGGGCGAGAGTCTGGTCGGTCAGCCCCTGGAACAGCAGGCAGTCGCTCATGGTGCGGCGGAACAGCTCGTCGGGGGATTCGTTGAAGCGCTCGCCGGCGCCGTCGAGCAGGGACCAATGGAGCGTGTTGACATTCTCCCACATCTCGGCCGAGATCGACTCGCGGACGGCGCGGGCGTTCTCGCGGGCGCGGGTGACGCACGAGACCAGGCTGTTGGGATTGAGCGGATCGAGGGCCATGCCGCGGGTGACGCGTTGCCCGAGGGGCTGGTCGTCGGGCGGCGGTTCGGGAACCCGCATGATGTGGTGGATCGCGTGCCACTGGCGCTCCCGCAAGGCAGGGGCCAGATCGCCGACATCGACCAGGAGGGTGGAATCGACCAGGAGCATCCGGGCGACGGTCTCGGCGCGCTCGACGTAACGGGCCATCCAATAGACGGCCTCGGCTTCGCGGGAGAGCATGGGCCGGGCGCGGGCGCCGGATTCGCCGGACGGGGCGGCGACGGCATCGTGGATGGGGCGGTTCATGATCGCGCCTCCGGGGTTCGACCGGGCGAGGTCGGTTGGGCCGGGGTTCGACTTGGCGCCGTCCGATACATCGGGGTCCGCTCCGCCGGGATCCGCTCCGGCGAGGGCTGCCCCGGCGAGGTTCGATCCGGCGAGGGGCGTTCGCCCGGCGCGTCGGGAATGTCATGGGCGACGGGATCGGGCAGGCCATCTTCTTCGAGCACCCAGGTGTCCTTGCTGCCGCCGCCTTGGGAGCTGTTGACCACCAGCGATCCGCGCCGGAGGGCGACGCGCGTCAGCCCGCCGGGCATGACGACGATTTTCCGTCCATACAGGATATAGGGCCGGAGATCGATGCGCCGTCCCTCGAACGCCGGTCCGCGCGGGCCGTCGGCGACATAGCTGGGGTGTTGGCTGAGCTGCACGATCGGCTGGGCGATGAAGTTGCGCGGATCATGGCGGATTTTATCGGCGAAGATCGCCCGCTCGGCGTCGGTGGATTGGTGGCCCATGAGCATCCCGTAACCGCCGGCCTCATTGGTGCACTTGACGACCAGTTCGTGGAGATGTTCGAGCACGTATCGGCGGTCGTCCCCGCGGGCGCAGATGTACGTCGGGACGTTGTCGAGAATCGGTTCCTGGCGCAGGTAGAAGCGGATCATGGCCGGGACGTAGGGGTAGATCGCCTTGTCGTCGGCGATGCCGGCGCCGACGGCGTTGACCAGCGACACGTTGCCGAGGCGGCAACAATTCATCAGCCCGGCCACGCCCAGGGCGCTGTCGGGCCGGAAGGCGAGGGGATCGAGGAAGTCGTCGTCGAGGCGGCGGTAGATGACATCGACGCGCCTTGGCCCGGCGGTGGTTCGCATGTAGACGAAGTTGTCCTCGACGACCAGATCGCGTCCCTCGACCAACGCCACGCCCATTTGACGGGCGAGGAAGCTGTGCTCGAAATAGGCCGAGTTGTGCACGCCGGGGGTGAGGACGACGACGGTGGGGTCGGGGGCGTGGCGCGGGGCGACGTGCTTGAGGGTTTGCAGCAGGTGGTAGGGATAGTCCTCGATGGACCGTACGCGATAGGCGGCGAACAGGGCGGGGAAGACGCGCTTCATGACGGCGCGGTTCTCCAGAACGTAGCTCACGCCGCTGGGGGTGCGGCAGTTGTCCTCGAGGACGAGGTACTTGCCCCGCTCGTCGCGGATGAGGTCCGTGCCGCAGATGTGGGCGTAGATGTCGTGGGGTGGATCGACGCCGATCATCTCGCGACGGAACATCTTGGCGCCGAGGACCAAATCCGACGGGATGACGCCCTCGCGCAGGATGCGCTGGGCGTGATAAACGTCCTTGCAAAACAGGTTGATGGCGGTGATGCGCTGGACCAACCCTCGTTCGATCATCCGCCACTCGGCCTCGGGGATGATGCGGGGGATCAGGTCGAAGGGGAATATTTTCTCAACGCCGCGCTGGTCGGAATAGACGGTGAAGGTGATGCCCTGATTGCGGAATGAGACATCGGCCATCTGCCGGCGGCGCTCGAAGGAGACCGGGCCGAGGCGTTCGAGCCGCTCGGTGGCCGCGGCGTAATGGGGGCGCGGAAGACCCCGGTCGTCGAACATCTCGTCGAACAACCCATCGGATTGATAGCCATCGAACATCAAAAGCGGCTTCCAATCTCCTCGTCGCCGCGTCCATCGCCGGAGTCATCATAGATGGGCGCCCGGTGAAGGCAAGGAAAGATGCGGCGAAGCAAGGTGCGGCAAGGGACGATGCGGGAGAGCCGGGCGATGGGCATGTGGATTTTCTTTTCGCGCCATGGGGCTATGATTTCAGTATCAACTGAAAGGATGGCGCCATGGCCACGGGGATCGGCGGCGGGATGGGGCAAATGACGGTCGAGCGGCAACTGCGGGTGGCCCAGGACACCTTCATCCGGCGATGGGGGGAGATGGGCCAGACGTGGGGGATCAACCGCACGATGGCGGAAATCCACGCGCTGCTGTACGTCGTCGGCCAGCCGCTTTGCACAGACGATGTGATGGATCGCCTGCACATCAGCCGGGGCAACGCCTCGATGAGTCTGCGGGCGTTGTGCGATTGGACGATCATTCGTCGAATGCACCGCGACGGCGAGCGGCGGGAATATTTCGTGAGCCTGGGGGATGTCTGGGAGATGTTCTCGATCATCGCCGCCGAGCGGAAGAAACGTGAGATGGACCCGGTGCTGGAGACCATCAAGCAGTGCCGGGCGATGCTGGAGGAAAGCGCGCTCGGGGCCGACGGCGCGGGCGAGGCCGAGGTGAAACTCACCCGCGAGCGGCTGGCGGGCATGGAGGAGTTCATGGTCGTCACCAACCGCATCTTCCAGCAGTTCATCGGCAATGCCAAATCGGGTCTGACCCGCGTGGTGAAGGTGCTGCTCAAGGCGTTTTAACGGCGCGCCGATGCGATATGGAAGCCGCGGGGCGCGAGTTGGGAAGCCGCGGCGCGCGGGCGCGGAAGCCGCGTTCCACGCGAGTGGGGAAGCCGCGGGGCGCGAGTGGGGAAGGCGCGGCGCGCGGGCGCGGAAGCCGCGTTCCACGCGGTTTTCCGCGGCCGGCCCATACGGTCATTCCGTCGCGCCACGCGGCGCCTTGGCGGCGCGATGAGCGGCGCCGGCGGGGACGACCTGGAACTTGCGGTGGAATACCCGCTCGAACAGCCCGGCGTTGTTGGCCGCGCCCCAAATCTCGAGTTCGGCGTCCGACTTGGCCTCGACCTGGCAGCGGACCTTGCCGCGCGACACCTTGCATCGGACCGCCCGCACCACGTCGCTGTGGCTGCGGTCCAGTCCGTCGGCGATGCGCAGCAGGGCGGCGCCCGCCTCGACCACGAACCGCGAGCGGTCCGACAGTCCGTTCACGGATTTGTGCCGCGGCTTGGGGCGCTTGCCTCGGTGATAGCGTGCGATGGCGGCGATGATCCGCACCTGCTCGCGGGTGAACTGCTTCAGTTTGCCATGGAGAATGAGGTATTCGCCGTGGCGATGGTGCCCCTGGCGGTCGATGTGCAGTCCGATGTCGTGGAGCATCGCCCCGTATTCGATCAGCTCGCGCTCGATCGGGCCAAGCTCGTGGTGGGGCTGGAGTTGGTCGAACAGTTGCAGGCACAAATCGGCGACCCGGCGGGCGTGGTCGCGGTTCCAGCCGCAGCGCCGGCCGAGGTCCAGCACGCTTCGCCGGCGCGGATCGGGCACCTCGCGGCGGATGGCCAGGTCGGGGAGGTGGCGCGACAGGTAATCCAACAAAATCCCCTCGCGCAGGGCGGCGCCGCACATCCGCATCGAGGGGATGTCGAGTCGCTCGAAGAGATCTCGCGCCAGCAATGCCCCGGCGACGATCTGGTCGCGGCGCTGGCCATCGAGGCCGGGGATGTCGGCGCGCTGGGCGCTGGTGGATTTGACCAACTGGTTGACGAGCTTGTCGAGGCGGGCGCGCTCGATGGTGACGATGCCGTCGCGCCCGGTCGAGCCGCACATGGCGGCGAGATTCTCCATCGTCCCGCTGGTGGCGACGACCCTCGCCGGCTTGGCGGCGAGGATCTGCCTGGCCAACGGGCGCAGTTGCGAATCGTAGTGGGCGAGCAGGGCCTTGCGGTCGGCGTCGTCGATGGGGTCGCCGTGGACGAACCGCGCGGTCATGCGGGCGGCGCCGAGCTTGCGGCTTTCAAGCAGGCCCGCGCGGCGCCCGTCGCCGACGATGAACTCGACCGAGCCGCCGCCGATGTCCACGATGAGCGCCGCCTCCCCCTCCAGCGGCAGGGCGTGGCGGACGGCCAGGTAAATCAAGCGCGCCTCCTCCCGCGCCGACACCACGCGCACGAACAGCCCGGTTTCCCGCTTGGCGCGCTCGACGAACGCGCCGCCGTTGTCGGCCTCGCGGATGGCGCTGGTCGCCACGGTGATGATCTTCTCGCATTGCCGCTGACGCGCCGCCAACGCGAATCGCGAGAGGGCGCCGACCGCGCGCTCGATCGCCTCGTCCGACAGGTTTTTCGACGGGAATGAAATCCGTCCCAGCCCCACCATTTCCTTCATCCGCCAGAGCGCGGTCATCCCGCCGTCGGCGTCGGCCTGGGCGATGACCATGTGGATCGAGTTGGATCCCACGTCGATCGCCGCCAGCCGCAGCGAGTCGCGCCCGACCGGCGGCGGGGGGGAGGGGGTCTGGGACACATCGTCGGCCATGGTCGTGCTCCGGGGTCCGGTCAATCAGGCTCCGTCCAGGTCGATCCGCAGGAATCCCCTGGCCCGTCCGTGGTCGAGGATCTCATCGCCGATGCGTCGGGCGACGAATCGGTCGCCGTGCCAAAGCAACTCCCCGTCGATGTCATCCCGGTCGATCCAGCGGAAGTCGTCGTGTTCGTCATTGAGCCGCACGACGGCGTCGGGGTCCACCATCGCACAGAACGGGACGCTATGCCAGAGCGTGTCGGCGGGGGGGATGTAAAAACAGTGAACGTGATCCAGCGTGTACAAATCCGTGGCCGACAGACCGGTCTCCTCATCCAGTTCCCGCAGCGCCGCCCGCCATGCCGTCTCGCCCGGTTCGATCCGCCCCGACACCGGCTGCCAC
The DNA here is from genome assembly GCA_038252525.1 of Tepidisphaerales bacterium. Lineage (GTDB taxonomy): Bacteria > Planctomycetota > Phycisphaerae > Tepidisphaerales > Tepidisphaeraceae > JBBSAF01. Next base: position 3,251 of record JBBSAF010000066.1, on the reverse strand, counting down.
GTCCCGCCCATGTAGTCCCCCGCGGCCCGGCGCAACAGCAGGAACTGATGCCGCCCGCCGACCTGCCGCACCGCCCAGCACTGCGCCATGTCCGACCGCGTTTCCATCGGCCATCATCTCCGCGCGAAGGTCTGTCCCGCGACCCGACGCACCACGCCCTTGAGGCTCAGGAACGTCAGTTCCGCCAGCACCACCCCGGCCGTCAATCCGCTGCGCTGCACCAGCGATTCGACATCCCCCTCGTCGGCCAGGTGGTCCCACAACAACCGCTGCCGATCGGACAATTCCATGCTCGCCGGCGCCGGCGATTGGGTGGGCGGAGCGGCCTCGCCGTCCGCATCGACCAAGGTCCCGTCGCCCGCCTCCGCGGGCACCGGCCCCAGTCCGTCCAGGATGTCCTCGATGTTGCGCGTCAGCACCGCCCCTTCCTTGATGAGCCGATGCGGGCCGGCGGATTGCGGGCTGTCCAATCGCCCCGGCAGCGCGAAGACCGGTCGGTTGTGGTCCTCGGCCGCCTGGCGCGCGGTGATGAGCGCCCCCGAGCGCTCGTCGGCCTCGATCACCAGCACGCCGCGCGACATCCCCGACACGATCCGGTTCCGCCGCGGGAAGTTCTCCTGCAACGGCGGCGTCCCGAGGGCATATTCGCTTATGACCGCCCCGCGCCCCGCGATCTGCCGGAACAGCGCCGCGTTCTCCGGCGGGTAGATCACATCCACCCCGCACCCCAGCACCGCGATCGTCCGCCCCATCGGATGCGACAGCGCGCCCCGATGGGCCGCCGAATCCACCCCCCGAGCGCCGCCGGAGACCACCGTGAATCCCGTCCCCGCCAAGAGCGCCCCGAATCGCTCGGCCTGTTCGCGCCCATACAGCGAGCATCGCCGCGACCCCACCAATGCCATTGCATTCAGGTCGCGCGGTTCCAATGTTCCCAACACATACAGCACCGGCGGCGGATCGGGAATCGACCGCAGCATCGCCGGATACGCCGGATCATCCGGGCAAAGGATCGTCGCCCCGACTTCCCCGGCCCGCACGATTTCCGCCGGAGCCGCCTCCCGCGCCCGTCGCAATCCCTCGTGAATCGTCGACGCCTTGGCCGATCCGATCCCCTCGACCCGGCGCAGATCGTTGACCGTCGCGGCGCACGCCCCCGCCGCCGATCCGCCGGCCGCCTCGACGATCCGGCCCGTGAGGATCGGTCCGATCCCCTCGGTCAGCGCCAATGTCATCCAGTCTATGATCGCCACGAATACCCTCCGCGTGCATCAGGACCGCAGGCTTTTCACCGCCTCCTCGATCATCCCCCGCGGCGCGTCGCCTCGGATCACGGCACTGCCAAGCCGGTCGGGCAGCACAAACCGAACCGCGCCGCCGGCGACCTTCTTATCGAACGCCATCGCCGCCACCACCCGCGCGGGGTCCAGCCACAACCCGCCGGTCGGCAGTCCCGCCTTGGCCACCACGTTGGCGATCCGACGGCGAAGATCCTCGTCGATCAGCCCCATCGTCATCGCCAGGTGGGCCGCCGCGATCATCCCCAGTCCCACGGCCTCGCCGTGGCTGTAGGCGTAGTTCGAGACGGTTTCGATCGCGTGCCCGAACGTGTGTCCCAGATTCAGGTGCGCCCGCTTGCCCCGTTCCCGCGGATCGTCGGCCACCACGGCGGCCTTGATCGCCACGTTGTGCGAGATCAAATCGGTCAGGTAGTCGATGTCCAACGCGATCGCCCGGTCGATTTCCCGCTCCAACCGTCCGAACCCCTCGGCGTCGCGGATGATGTCGTGCTTGATGCACTCGGCCAAACCCCCCCGCAGCTCCCTTGCCGGCAGCGTCAGCAGGGTTTGGGGGTCGATCATCACCGCGATGGGCTGATGGAACGCCCCGATGAGGTTTTTCCCCACCGGGTGATTGACCCCGGTTTTGCCGCCGACCGAGGCGTCCACCATCGCCAGCAATGTCGTGGGGATCTGCACGAACGGCACCCCGCGAAGCAGGCTGGCCGCCACGAATCCGGCCATGTCGCCCACGACTCCGCCGCCCAATGCCAGCAGCGGCGTGTCGCGGTCGATCCGGGCGCCGAGCATCCCGTCGAACACGGGGAGCAGCGTCGAAAGCGTTTTGTGTTCCTCGCCGGCCGGCATCGTGGCGACGATCGCCTCGAACCCCGCGGACTTCAGTGATGCTTCCAAGGCCGGCAAATGCGGCGGCCCGACGTGGGCGTCCGTCACCACCATCGCCTTTTTCGATTTGGACTTCACCCGCAGCAGTTCACCGGCCCGTCCCAGCACCCCCGAGCCGACGGTGACGTCGTATTCCGCCCCCGGCACAGCCACATGCACGATCCGATCATCGCTTCCCATGGGGGCGATTGTAGCGTCCCGCAGGAAGAATCCGAAAATCCCCGCGATTCCCCCGTCCGACTTGTCGTGAAGCGATGGAACAATCCCGCCACCCGACAATCCCGCCACCCGACCTTTGACGAATCATCCGCGACCGGGCATCTTTCGCCGATCCGACGGCGCGCGGTCGTTCCCCCGATGCCCGTCCGGTTCGCCAAGGAAGCGTTCCATGCTGATTCTCCTGACCAATGACGATGGGATCCGCGCGCCCGGCCTCGCGGCCATGCACCGTGAGCTGCTGAATCTCGGCGATGTGGTCGTCGTCGCCCCCGAAACCGTCCAAAGCGCCACCGGCCACGGCATCACCCTCGATGCCCCGCTGCTCACCCGCGGCGTCGAGTTCGCCCCCGGCTTCGAGGGCGTCGCCGTCGATGGCCGACCCGCCGACTGCGTGAAACTCGCCATCTCCCAGTTGCTGCCCACCGCCCCCGATCTGGTCGTCAGCGGCATCAACGCCGGCGCCAACGTCGGCATCAACGTCGTCTACAGCGGCACCGTCGCCGCCGCCATCGAGGCCGCGTTCCTCGGCCTGCCGGCCGTCGCCGTCTCCCTCCACCTGACCCGCGAAGTCCCCACCGATTACCCCCGCGTCGCCGCCTGGGCCCTCGACGCCATCGCCCGTTGCCGCGCCGCCGGCCTCGGCCCGCGACAGGTCGCCAACGTCAATCTGCCCTCGCTCCCGGCGGGATCGCCTCCGCCCCCGACGCGGTTCGTCCGCCAGTGCACCCGTCCTTGGGTGGACCATTACGAGCGCCGCGAGGATCCGCGCGGAAGGCCGTATTACTGGAACGATTCGGTCTTCGCCCTCGGCGACACCGACGACGACACCGATGTCGCCGCGCTCCG
>JBBSAF010000065.1:0-11332 GCA_038252525.1 Tepidisphaerales bacterium | reverse complement strand
GCGGGCGGCGGCGGCGACTTGTTTGCGGTAGCTTTCGACTTCCCAATCCTCGATGAACCTTCGCATGGAGTCGTCCATGCGCCGTACGCCGCCGAGGCGGTGGGCGCCGGCGGTGACGCGGGCGATGTCGCCGTATATGTCGCGGGCGGTGCGGGCGCCGCCGACATCCTCGCCGGCGGCGAAGAGGCCGAGCCCCCTCACAAGAACCATTAGGGGGTTGGACCCGGTGGCGTCACGGTGGGCGGCGATGTCGCGTCGAAGTTGTTCGACGCACTCGGCCGGAGACGGCGAACCGGAAAACTCGGTCCACAGGATGAAGGATTTGCAGTAGACGATCTGGTCGGGGGTCAATGGACCGGCGGTGGCGATGGCGTGGCCGACGGCGCCGGCGGCGAGTGCCATCACCTCGGGGGAATCATCGAAGGTGACGACCTTGAGATTCGGTCCCTCGGAGAGCAGACCGCGGAGCGCGGGGGCGATGGTCTCGATCCAAGCGCGCGCGGCGGCGGGGTCCATGGGTTGGATCGGTCCGAAGGGGGCGTCGGCATGGGACGCCCCATCGAGGCGCCGGGTCAGCCGCGAGAGGAGCCAGTCGGTGTTGGCGTCGATGGCGGCGGCGCTGTCTCCCATGACGACCAGCCCGTGGTTCTGCATGAGGATGGCCTTGGGGGCGGGGCGGTCGGAGAGGGCCTTCACCAACGCGCGGGCAAGGAGGAAGCCGGGATCGACTTCGGGGATCCAGATCGCGTCGTCGCCGCAGATTTCGCGGATCAGTTTTTCGCCATCGACGCAGCAGGTGAACATGTTGGCCAAGGTGCAGTGCGTATGGACGACGAATCGGCCGGGGATGAGATGGTGGAGAAGGGCCTCGACGCTGGGGCGTTGGGCTTTTTCGGGGTGAATGCGGGCGTCGAGGATGGCGGTCTTGAAGGCGGCCTCCCGCTGGGTGCGATCGGCGGGGAGGGTGCTATCGAGAAGCGATTGGAGCTTGGTGCGGTCCATCTCCACGAAGGCATCGACGGTGGCGTCGGCGAGGGCGGCGCCGCTGGCCTTGACGAGCATCCTGTCGCCGAGCTTGACCGAGGTGTTGCCCCCGCCGGCGATGACGAAGCGGGGGTCGGCGCCGTACTTGCGGGACAGGACGAGGAGGGTTTGGACTTCGGGGTCGATCATTGCGGGATCCTTCGGGTGGCTTCGATCAGTTTTCGCCCTCGGTCGGCCCAAGCGGGGATGTCGTGGCCGTCGAAGCCGGGGCGGTCGTTCATCATGGCGTTTTGGTGGGCCGCCGCCACACCCGCGCCTTCCCGGAAGATGTCGGCGATGTCGGCCGGAATGGGGGCGTTGGCGACGCAGGCGGGCGCCAGCGGGATGAGGTCGAGGGTGTTGTGCTCGGTGCCGGCGGTGACGACCAGCCCGGCGGAACGCAGCGCGGTGACGTACCTTGCGAGGACATCGGGTGTGTTGCGGTTGGGGATGAACTCGGCGGCGAGGATGCGGCGGTCCTTGAGGGACGTGACGAGCGAATCGGGGGTCGATTCGAATTCGCACACGGGCGACACGCCGTCGGCGAGGACGGGGTAACACGGCAGGCCGCCGAGTTCGGCGATGAGCTCCATGGCCCGATCGAAGCCGATGAAGGTTTCGGGGCGATACGCGGGCTTGCCGGATTTGAGCAGTTGCGAGCGGATTTCGTTTTGGATGGCGATGGCGCCGTCGGGCGCGCTCTTGGCGGGGGCGTTGTAGATCGCCGAGAGCTTGGCTTGGCGCTCGGCCACGCCGATGCGCTCGAACAGCCGCTGCTGGGCGGCCTGGCAGAGGTGGCGTTCCTGGATATGGATCGTCTCCATCGGGCTGCCATGGCGGTCGGCGATCATCTGTTTGACCGTCGGTTCCGACAGCCCCAGGGATACTCCGGCCGCGGCGAAGCGGGCCTCGAGGGCGTCGGCCATGGCCGCCATGCGGGCGCCGTCGGCCAACCGGATGCGCTTCATGATCTCGCCGCCGCGCGGGGTATATGGGGAAAATCGGCTGATGCCCTTGCCGCAGAGATACATCTTGCCCGGATTGGCCGGGTCGTTGATGCGCACGCCGGCGGATTGGAGATCGTCGAGCAGGCAGATGATCTCGATGCCGAAGAGGGGAAAGATGCCGCGGGATTGGGCGCGGGCGGCGAAGTCGTGATAAACCGAGTGATCGTAGTAGTTGCTGGCGCCGAGGAGGGATAGGCCCTGCTCGGCGGCGAGATCGACCGCCTGGGCGACGGATTGGAAGGCCGAGAAATTGGGGGGGAGGTGAATGTGGGCGTTGGTGGGGGACGTCATTTTTCGGTCGCTTTCAATGCGGGGGGCAAAGAGGGCAAAGTTGACAAAGAGACAAAGAAATCAAATGGGTTGGGTTGAATCGGGGCGGCTTGCCTCCGCTTGAACCCTATTGGGGAAAAACGGAGGCGGGACGCCTCGTTGTCATACCCAAATCGGCGGCCACCCGCCGTGGTTCCCAGGTCGCGGAGGCGACTCGCCCCCGTCTTCCTCATCAAAGCCGATGAGTTCGGCGCTTGACGGCGGCTTTCACAACCTCCAAACCCGCTTTCGCCCGGTGACGCTCCCCGGACGGGGCCGAGGCGGCCCCGCGACATGGGGATCAGCGCTGTCGGGGCGTTGCCTCCATTCAACACCGTAAAGTTCGAGTCCGATTCTTCTTTTTTTCGTTCGCATCAATGTATTTTCGATCCTTTCCCATTTCCGGCTCGACTTTGTTTCTTTGATCCTTTGCCATCTTTGCCCCGGCATTCTTCCAATCTACACCGCGCCAACCCGCTTGAACTTCCTCGGTCCCAGATGCAGTCCCATCGCCAAGGAATCCTCGGCGGCCTCCTTGATCGACTCGGCGATCGTGGGGTGGGCGAAGATGGTCTCGGCCACCTCGAGGACGGTGACGTTTTGATCCAACAATGCCCCGGCGGCGGCGATGCACTCGGTGACGTTGTGGCCGAGCATGTGCACGCCCAGCAACTTCCCGCCGACGCGGTCGCGGACGACCTTCACCACGCCCTCGTTGTCGTTGACGGCCAGGGCTTTGCCCAAATGGGCGAGCGGGAAGACGCCCTCGGCGATGGCGTGGCCCTTGGCCTTGGCCTGCTCGGAGGTGAGTCCGACCGAGGCGATCTCGGGGAAGGTGTAGACGGCGTTGGGGACCGGCGCCGTCAGTGCCCGGTCGGCGCCGAGGGCGTTTCCCACGGCGGTGACGCCGTGGGCGGAGGCGGCGTGGGCAAGCAGGCATCGCCCGTTGGCGTCGCCGATGCACCAATAACCCCGTACCGCCGTCGCCATGTGGTCATCGACGCGGACAAACCCGCGGTCGGTGGAGAGGCCAACGGTGTCGAGGCCCAGGTCGGCGGTGTTGGGGCGCCGGCCGGTGGCGACCAGGACGCGCTGGGCGCGGATCGTCGATCCATCGGCGAGTGTGGCGGCGGCCTCGGCGTGGTCGATCGTCATGGCGTCGATCTTCACGCCGGTGCGGATCCGGATGCCGCGACCGGCGAGGATCTTGGCCATCAAGGCGGCGATCTGGGCGTCGAGGTTGGGCAGGATTTGCGGGAGCATCTCGACCATGGAGACCTGCACACCCAACGCTTGCATCATGCACGCGAACTCGCAGCCGATCACCCCGCCGCCGACGATCAACAGCGATTGGGGAAGGGTTTTCCAGTGCAAGGCCTCGTCGCTGGTGTGCATGATGGCCGGGTCGGTCGGCCAGCCGGGGATGCGCGACGGCGACGAGCCGGTGGCGAGGATGATGTCGTTGGCGGTGAGTCGGTCGGCCTCCCCGCCGGGCTTGGTCACGACCACCTTGCCGGGACCGTCGAGCCGCCCGGTCCCGTCGAAACGCGCGACCTTGCGGGCGGCCAGCAGGGCCTTGATGCCCAACCGCTGCTTTTGGATCACCTCATCCTTGCGCGACTGGATTTTCGTCCAATTGACGACGGCTTTGGCGTCGATGTCGATGCCCAGCTCGGCGGCGTGATGGACATGGTGCATCAGCTCGGCCGAGGCCAGCAGGGCCTTGCTGGGAATGCAGCCGTTGTTGAGGCAGGTTCCGCCGAGGTGAGATTGTTCGACGAGGGCGACGGTGGCGCCGAGTTGGGCGGCCTTGAGGGCCGCGACGTAGCCGCCGGGACCGGCGCCGATCACCGCGATGTCAAAATGGTTGGGCATGGGAGTTTCCTTGCGGTCATGGCGCGGCGGTCAGGCGAGCAGATCCAGCGGGCTTTCGAGGAGCTCTTTGAGTTTGGCCATGAACTGGGCGCCGAGGGCGCCGTCGATGAGGCGGTGGTCGCTGCTGAGGGTGATCTTCATGACCTTGCCGAGCCGCATCGCCCCATCGCGGACGATCACGTCGTCCGCCGCGGCGCCGACGGCGAGGATGGCGGCCTCGGGGGGGTTGACGATCGCGGTGAACTCCTCGACCCCGAACATGCCGAGATTCGAGATGGTGAACGTGCCTTGGCCCATGTTCTCGATGCGGCCGGCGCGGGCTTGGTTGGCCAGGCGCTTGGTCTCGGTCGCCAAGGCTTCGAGGGTATACCTCTCGGCGGCGAGGACCACGGGAACGACCAGGCCATCGTCCATGCCGACGGCGACTCCGATGTTGGCGGTGGGGAACTGGAGGATGTCGTTGCCATCGACGCGGGAACGAAACGCGGGGAAGGCGACCATCGCCTTGGCGACGGCCATCACGATCACATCGTTGACGCTACAGGGATATTTGGATTTTTGGCTCTTGTAAAACGACATCAGCGCGCCGGCGTCGATGCGGGCCGACAGGTACCAGTGGGGGATGGTGCTCTTGGAAAGCGACAGATTGCGGGCGATGGCCGCCCGCATGGAGGACATTTTTTGCCGGGTGACGCCGGGGGGAAGCTCGGCGGTGGCGGCGGGCTTCTTGGCGGACGCGACGGCGCTGGCGGGACGCGCGGGCTGGGCGGGCTGGGCGCCGGATTGGGGGGTTGAATCGGATTGGGCGGCGCCGACGGAATGGCTGAATGCGGCCGACTGGGCGGGGACATCGGTGCTGAGGATGCGACCCGCGGGACCGGCGCCGGCGGGGACGGCGGCGAGATCGACGCCGCGCTCGGCGGCGAGTTTGCGGGCGGCGGGTGAGGCCTTCACGCGCCCACCCTCGGACGTCGGAACCGCCACGGACGACGGGGCGTGGGCTGCGGGCGCTTGCGATGCGTCGGCGGACCCCCCGCCCTCGGCGGCAGTCGCCTCGGCGCCGTCGCCTGAACTCAACAAGTATGCCTCGACATCGGCATCGGATTCGGCCAGATACGCCACGGGTTTGAGGACGGGGCTGTCGGCGCCCTCGCCCACGGTGATGCGGGCCAGCCGCCCGGAATCGGTGGCCTCGACCTCCATCGTCGCCTTGTCGGTTTCAATCTCGAAGATCACCTCCCCTTCCTTGATGGCGTCGCCGACGGTCTTGTGCCACTTGACGATGACGCCCTCCTCCATGCTTTGACCGGCTTGGGGCATGAGGATCGGCGTGACCTTGCCCACGGGGGCTTTGGCGGAAGCGGATTGATTGCTGGCCATCGAAGGCTCCTTGGCGGGATTCGGTTGAGGTTGTTGTGAACGGGAATAGGCGACATCGGAGGCGATTGCGGCGTTGGCGGGTGCGGATTGACCGGCGGCGGCGGTAGCGCGCTTGGCGGATGCTGATGGAGCGGCGGGCGGGTTGGAATCCGAGGCTGCCGAGGGTGCGGGGTGCGGCGAGGAAATGGCGGAGGACGCGACAGCCGCTGTGGGACCGGAGGCGGACTTAACCTCCGCGGCGTTGGCGATTTCGCCGAGGATGTCACCGGACTTGACGACGCCGGCTACGCGAACCGCTTGCGATCGGAGCACGCCGGAGGCGGCGGCGGTGATCTCCACAAGGCCTTGATCCGACTCCACTTGCAATAGCACATCACCGATGGCGACCGGCGCGCCCAGCCGTTTGCGCCAGCGAAGCACGGTCCAGATTCCGGGGGCCAATCCGTCAGTGGGAACCTTGAAAGACGCCATGGATGACATAGTTTCGTCATTTTTTGTTTCGAGTCAAGCAAAAAAGTGTTTCTGGATTTGCATTTTTGTGGCGAACGTGATTTAATATGGCACCCATGACGCCCGGAACCCACCAACGCCACGAGCGAATCATGACCGAGCTCTTCGAGAGCCGCCATGTCACCGCACGCGATCTGGCGGCGGGGATGGAGGTCTCCGAGGCCACGGTGCGACGCGACCTCAAGACGCTGGCCGACGCCGGACAGGTCGAGTTGGTCTATGGCGGGGCGACGCTCCGCAGGCCGACGGATTTCAGTTTCCGCTCGAAAACAGCGCGGAACACCGACGCCAAGCGACTCATAGGGAAACTGGCGGCGGAGTTGGTCGGCGACGACGACCAGATTTTTTTGGATTCGGGGACAACTTGTTTCGAAATGATCCCCTTCCTCAAAAGTCGCCGACGGGTGTCGATCATCGTCAACTCCGCCCGGCTGGCTTTGGAATTGGATGCGCCGGGGCTGTCGGTGATCGTGCTGGGGGGGCAATATCGACCGGACCGGATGGATTCGGTCGGGCCGCTGGCGCTGTCGATGCTCGAGCAGTTGCGCGGGTACACCTGCTTCCTCGGGGCCGACGGGGTGGACATGCAGTTCGGCCCGGCGGCGGCGGACATCGAAAGCGCGCACCTGAATCGTCGGGCGCTCTTGAACTCGCGTCAGTCGGTGCTGCTCGTGGACCACAGCAAGTTCGCGGCGCCATCGCTGTTCAAGATCGTCGATTGGGACCGGGTCGGGCGGATCGTCACCGATGTCGAGCCGGAGCCGCGGTGGATGGATTTCCTGACCGGCCACGGAATCCAGGTCGATTACCCCGAACCGGCGTCATTGGCCAAGCGGAATTGATCGTCGCAAACCCTTGAAACACGAAAGTCATCGCACCCTTCCAGGAGCCTTCCATGCCCAAATGCCTCTCCATCAGCCCCGTTGAATCACGCCGCGCCGGCAAGCTCGAACTCAAGCCGATCCCCATCAACGCCTACAACCGTTCGGTCCCCGAGGAACTCAAGTCCAAACGGTTCGCCAAGAACGACCTCTTGGGCATCCAGCGCGACATGGAGATCATCCGGGCGTTCGAGACGATGCTCAACGAGGTCAAGCTGCGCGGAAATTACAAGGGGATCGAATACAACCACCGCGGCCCGGCCCATCTGTCGATCGGGCAGGAGGCGTCGGCGGTCGGGCAGTCGTACTTGCTGGGCGTGGACGACCATCTGTACGGCAGCCACCGCAGCCACGGGGAGATTCTGGCCAAGGGACTGTCGGCGATCGCCAAGCTGTCCGACGAGGCCCTCATGGGCATCATGCGGAATTATTTCGGCGGACAGACGCTGAAAATCGTCGAAAAAGACGCCAAGGGGTCGGTGAAGGAACTGGCGATCGACTTCTTGATCTACGGGGCCTTGGCGGAGATCTTCGGGCGCGAGGCCGGGTTCAACAAGGGCCTCGGCGGGTCGATGCATGCGTTTTTCCCGCCGTTCGGCATCATGCCCAACAACGCCATCGTCGGCGGATCCGGCGACATCTCGGCCGGGGCGGCGCTGTTCAAACATGTGAACCGCAAGCCCGGAATCGTCATCTGCAACATCGGCGACGCCTCGGCCAGTTGCGGGCCGGTGTGGGAGGGATTGTGCTTCGCCACCATGGACCAATTCCGGACGCTGTGGGATGAGGCGCACCGGGGCGGGTTGCCGATTATTTTCAACTTCGTGAACAACTTTTATGGAATGGGCGGCCAGCCGGTGGGCGAAACGATGGGGGTGCAGGTGCTGGCGCGGCTGGGGGCGGCGCTGAACCCCGAGCAGATGCACGCCGAGCGGATCGACGGCTACAACCCGCTGGCGGTGATCGACGCCATCGAGCGAAAGAAAAAAATCATCGCCGACGGCAAGGGTCCGATCCTTCTGGACACCGTCACCTACCGTTTCAGCGGGCATTCCCCGTCGGATGCGTCGAGTTATCGGGAGAAATCCGAGGTCGAGTCGTGGCAACAGTGCGATTCGCTCATCACCTTCGCCAAGGAGCTCGTCGAGGCCAAGATTGCCACCCAGACCGACATCGACACGATGCGCTCCGAGGCCGAGGCCCTGATGCTCAAGGCGTTCGCCAAGGCGGTTGATTTGAACATCAGCCCGCGGGCGGACCTGAAAGCCGCCGGCAACCTGCTCGAGCGGACGATGTTCTCCAACCAGCGCGTGCCCAGCCTCGATCCATCGCGGACCCCGGAGGTGCTGCTGGCGCGCGAGGAGAATCCGCGGGTGAAGCAGTTGGCCCAACGGAGCCGCTCGGCCACCGACGACAAAGGCGCCAAGCTACCGCGAAGCAAGTGCATCGGCATCCGCGATGCCCTGTTCGAGGCGATCCTCGATGGATTCCACACCGACCCGACGCTGATCGCCTATGGCGAGGAGAATCGGGATTGGGGCGGGGCGTTCGCGGTCTATCGCGGGCTGACCGAGGCCCTGCCGTATCACCGGCTGTTCAACAGCCCGATCGCCGAGGGCGCCATCATCGGCTCGGCCGTCGGATATGCCCTCGAGGGCGGGCGGGCGCTGGTGGAGTTGATGTATTGCGACTTCATTGGACGGGCCGGCGATGAACTGTTCAACCAGTTGGCCAAGTGGCAGTCGATGTCCGGCGGGCTTCTGCGGATGCCGGTCGTCGTGCGCGTCAGCGTGGGATCGAAATACGGCGCCCAGCACAGCCAGGATTGGACCAGCATGGTGGCGCACATTCCGGGACTGAAGGTGGTTTTCCCGGTCACGCCATATGACGCCAAGGGACTGATGGCCAGCGCCCTGATGGGAACCGACCCGGTGATCTTCTTCGAGAGCCAGCGGGTTTATGACGAGCCGGAGCATTTCCACGCCGGCGGCGTGCCGACGGGGTCGTACGAGATTCCGTTCGGCGAGCCGGACATCAAGCGAGCCGGCACGGACCTGACGATATTGTCGGTCGGGGCGACGCTGTATCGGGCGCTCGAGGCGGCCAAGACCTTGGAGGAGAAGTGGGGGCTGTCGGTCGAGGTGATCGACGCCCGCTCAATCGTGCCGTTCAATTATGGCCCGGTGATCGAAAGCGTGAAAAAGACGCGGAAGATCCTCTTGACCAGCGACGCCTGCGAGCGCGGCAGCGCGCTGCAGACGATGGCCGCCCGGATCACGGAGTTGGCGTTCGACGAGCTCGACGCCCCGCCGGTGGTCGTGGGGGCGCGGAACTGGATCACGCCGGCCGACGAGGTGGAGGATGCGTTCTTCCCGTTCCCGGCGGACCTGATCGACGCGATCCACACGCATATCCTGCCGCTGAAGGGTCACGCCGTGTCGCGGGCGAACGACGCGTCGGAGATTCTGCGGAGGTGCCGCGAGGGAGTGTGACCACGGGTATGATGAAAGGGAAGCCGGCCCGCGTAGGAGCCGGCATACGATCACTGGAGGAAACCGATGACAGTGACCCCCTTCCATCGCGATCCCGACATTCTCGGCGGCGTGGCCGTGTTCAATGGCACACGTGTGCCGATCCAAGCGCTATGGGACCATCTGGAATCCGGCGTCGGGCTTGACGCGTTCCTCGACGACTTTCCGTCGGTGTCCCGCGCCCAGGCGATCGCGCTGCTGGAAATGGCGAGGGAAAAGGTGGAAGCCGATGCGAGTGCTTCTCGATGAATGCGTTCCCCGCTCTTCTCGCCGTTTCATCGGGGGGCATGAGGTCGCAACCGTGCCCGAAATGGGGTGGAGCGGCGTGAAGAACGGGGAGTTGTTGCGAAAAATGGCGATAAGCGGCTTCGAGGCATTCGTTACGGTCGATCAGAACTTGGCCTTTCAACAAAACTTACGCGGACACCCCATCGCCATCTTTCTATTACGAGCCTCCGCGAACCGGATGGAGGCGCTGCGGCCTCTGGCGGCGCCACTGCGGACCGCCCTGTCCCAAGCGCGTCCGGGGACACTGATGGTGATCGGCCCATAACGGGATGACGGCGAGATGTAACCCCCCCTTTCATGGCGAGTACGTCCCGCCACCAGCGCCGGTCCGGCTCCCAAGGGCGGCGCCCAATTCCGTCCGCCCCGTCACCGACCCGACCCCGCATCGCGATCGATCGCGGCCACGATCTTCTCCTGCAACTGCTTGGCCCCGCTGTTGGTCCCGCGTGGCACACCATTCATGAGGATCGAAAAGACATACATGTGCCCGTCCCGCCCCTCGATGTATCCGCTCAGGGCGCTGACCCCCGAAACGTACCCGCTCTTGGCGAACACCCGTCTTTGCAGATCGGTCCCCGCGAAGCGGTTGTCCAGCGTCCCATCCACCCCCGCCACCGCCAGGCTGTCGATGAATATCTTGCGGTTCGCCGACGCGTGGTCATAGGCCAGCACCCGCGCCATGGCGTTGGCGCTGATGCGGTTTTCCTTGCTCAGTCCGCACCCGTCATCCAACGTGAACTCGCCCTCGCCGACCCCGATGGATTTCAGGAACGCCCCCACCGCCGCCGTGCCCGTCTTCCACGACCCCTCGCCGGCCACCGCGAACCCCAGCCGCTTGCACAAGGCCTCGGCGTACAGGTTCATGCTGTCCTTGTTGGTCCGATCCAACACCGCCACCAACGGCGTCTCATGCACCGCCACCAATAGCCACTCGCGCTTTTCCGCGTCGGTCAAACCCGCCAACTTCGCCCGCATCGACGTGTCACGGCGCACCGTCCCGCCGACGGCCACCCCATTGGCCGTCAGCGTCTCGGCCAGCACCGTCCCGGCGTACAAGCCCGGATCGTCGATGGTGACCGGGATCGGCACGCCGTTGTCGCGCGACGCCTCCCCGCGCAACGTGATGTCGCGCGCTCCCGCCGGACGCGTGAACCACACCGCGTCCTTCGATCCGGTCACGCATTGGTTGACGATCGTCGCATACCCCGTCGGCGGGTTGGTCGAATACCCCACCGCCTGTCCCGGCATCGTCGCCCGGATCCAGAAGTTCAGCACCCCGGCATTGAGATTCAACCCCCCCACCGGCGCCTCGTACCAAGTCAGCAGTTGATCGGTCGGCCAATTCGGATGCACGAACTGTCCGTCCATCACCCCGTCATCCACGATCACATCCCCCACCTTGGTCGCACCGCGCTGCTTCAGCACCCCGGCCCACGATGCGAAGGTGCTGGTGACATCCAACCCATATCGCTTGAGCAGTTCATGGTCGCCGAGCGTCGGATCCCCGTCGCCGATGACGATCAAATCG
>JBBSAF010000064.1:0-11434 GCA_038252525.1 Tepidisphaerales bacterium | reverse complement strand
TGTCGGGATTGTCGAATCATTGCCGCGCGCGGACGGTCATGGGCATCGCCGGACATGGCGGCGCCTTCGCCGACCTCGTGCGACTGCCCGCGATGAACCTGCATGTCGTCCCCCCCGCGGTGGACAACGACCACGCCGTCTTCGTCGAACCCCTCGCGGCGGCGTACCAAGTCACCAAGCAGATCCAATTCGACAGTCGCAAATGGGTGACGGTGCTCGGCGACGGCCGGCTCGGCCTGCTGGTCGCCCAGGTCCTGCGGAACGCCGGCTGCCCGGTGCGAGTTCTGGGACGCCACCCGTCCAAGCTGGCGTTGTGCGAGAAATGGCAGATCCGCGCCCGCCCGGTGGCCGACATCGTGCCCCGCCACGATCAGGATGTCGTCGTCGATTGCACCGGAAGCCCCGCGGGCCTGGAGCTCGCCCTCGCCATCGTCCGACCGCGCGGAACGGTCGTCCTCAAAAGCACTGTCGCCGCCGGCAAGCCGATCAATCTCGCCCCGGCCGTCGTCGATGAAGTGACCATCCTCGGCAGCCGCTGCGGCCCGTTCCGCGAGGCGATCCGCGCCTTGGCCGAAAAGAAAATCGACGTCACAAGCCTCATCCATCGCCGCATGCGCCTGGAACAAGGCGTCGAGGCGATGGACCTGGCCGGACGGCCGGGGATGCTGAAGGTGCTGTTGACTATGGACTGATCGGGAAAGGCGGGATCGGGAAGATTCGCGCCGCCAGACATCGCTGACGCGGCCCACAAGCCTATTTTTGTCGCGAGGCCGCCTCGGCACAGCCTTCCTTTTCCATTTTTCTTGGGGGAGGCATCGCGCTCAATCCAAAGGGTTCACAGCGAAACGCCCGCGTCGTTCCGATAATTTCGCAGCAACTCAGTGAACTGCTCGGTGAACACGAAGTTGTGCTTTGGAAATGCCACCCCCGCCAAATTCTGGTCGATGTGGCTGAACATCAGCTCGATCTCGGCCACCAATTCCCCGTCCACCGTCACCCGACCGGCGATGCTCGCCCCGGCCTCGGACAGCTGTTCGATCTTGGCGTCATGCCGCAGCGTCTGCCCCGGCCGCACCAGCCGATGGAACGTCGCCCGTCCGATCTTGGCCAGGATCACTTTTTCCTTGAACCCCCGCGCCTCCCCGACGAGGATTCCGGCGGTCTGGGCCATTCCCTCGATGATGAGGCTGTGCGGCATGACCGGAAAAGCCGGGAACAGGTCGTGGAGGTGTTCCTCGGCCAACGAAACATTCTTGATCGCCGACGCCGAAACGCCAGGAACAAAGTCGATGAACTTGTCGATCCAGATCCAGCGCATGGGAAGTAGGCCGAAGGAGGGTAGGCGGTAGGCGGAAAAACCGACTCATTCTCGCGCGAATGATTTCATGAGACCGTTGAGAAGGCGACCGACTTGGGCCGCGTGGTCGAGGAGGCCTTGGCCGTCCGCCTCGTCGAGAAACTTCAGTCGAACCGCTATCAGCACGTGCGTTTCCAACTCCCGGAGCGAACCATATCCGATACGGGAGTAGTGGACAATCTCCTTATCGGTGCCCCGTCCTTGTCCCTCGGCGATATTGGCCGGGATTGACACCGCAGCGCGGCGCATCTGCCCGGTCAGACCAAACAATTCCTCGCGGGGAAATCCCGAGGTGGCCGAATAAGTCGCCTCCAACAGATCCATCGCACGCTGCCAAACGACCAAATCGCGGTAATTTCTCCCCGGCATACGCGCCTCCCTTCGTACCGCCTACCGCCTACTTTCCTTCCGCCTACCGCCCCCCCAACTTCCCTTCAATGTACTTCACCACCGTCTCCACCGTGAACTGCATCTTCTCGATGTCCGGGTCCTTCTCCAGTTGCGTGAAGTCCATGTGGGGCATGCGCTCCTTCATGATCCTCATGCCTTCGGGGGTGATCCTGCCGTCGTGGACGTAGGCGGCGTTGGTGAACAGATCCTCGGGGAACATCTCCCCGCGCGGGATCTTGATGCCGAAGGCCTTCTCCAGGCGGAACACGATGTCCAAAAAGTCGATGGACTCGGCCCCCAGGTCGCCGCGCAAGGTCGCCGTCGGCGTCACCTCGTCGTCGTCCACCCCGAGGGCGTCGACCAACACCGCCTGGACCTTCGCGTATATCTCGTCTCGCGTCATCGCCATTGTCCTGCTCCCGAAAGCCGCCGAATCAGGCGGTCAAATGCACCGTGGTCTCCGCCGGCGCCAAGAGCGCCCAGCGTTGTTTGTTGAACTCCCGCATCCGTTCGTCCAATGCCGCCCAATCCGCATTCCGCCCGCCGAGGTCGAAATACGACAGCTCGATCCGGGCCGCGATCGCGGTGGCGCCGCCGACCTTGCCGACGACCTTGAACACCGCGCCGTCCAAGACGTGGCCGCCGGGCACGCCGCCACCGGAAACTTCGCCGCCGGGAACATCCGCGCCGGAAACGCCGCCGCCAGGGGCATGGCCGGCGGGCACATGGCCGCCGGACATATCGCCGCCGGGAACGTTGCCGCCCGACACATTGCCACCGGGGACGTTCTTGACGAAATCGATCTCCAGCCGCAATTCACGTCCGGGCGCCACGAAATTGCCGTACTTGACGTTCCTTGCCTCCCGCAGCACCGCCATCGACCGCGAAAAACCCTCGCGGTGGTGCAACAACCAACCGGCCGCCTGCGTCGCGGCCTCCAGCATCATCACGCCGGGCAACACCGGAAACGTCGGGAAATGGTCGCCGAGATACTCCTCGGCCAGACTGACGGTCTTCACCGCGACGATGCGCTCGGCCGTCAGCGATTCCACGCGATCAATCAGGTTGAACTTCACGGTCTTCGCCTCGCCTTGTCGCCGCCGATGAAAGGTGGGGTTTTAACGCAAACCACGGCGTTTGCAAGCCGCCGCGGGGCTTTCCCGTCGTCCATCGCCGTTTTTGCCGGACCCCGCCTTGACAAATCGCCTCCGACGGGCACAATGCGACGCTCTTTTGACTCAAAGGACCAGTGCCATGTACGCGATCATTGAAGACTCCGGCAAACAGTTCAAGGTCTCCGGCGGCGATGTCATCCGCATCGACCGGGAGATCACCGACGACGCCAAGACCGTCACCTTCGACCGGGTGCTGATGGTCGGCGGCGAAGGCTCGGCCAAGCTCGGCGCCCCCCTCGTGGACGGCGCCACCGTCGTCGCCGACGTGCTCGGCGCCGTCAAGGGCGACAAGATCACCATTCAGAAGTACCGCCGCCGCAAGGGCTACCAGAAGAAGCAAGGCCACCGCCAGAAGTACACCGAGGTCAAGATCAGCGCCATCAACGGCTGATCGGATCGAAGGTCCCTCCAATACGGACACCAAGGCGGCCCGCGCGGTCGCCTTGGTTTTTTCATGCCCATGCGGCGGCCCAGCGACAACTCCCACCACCTCGTCGGCGCCCTGCTCGCCCTGGGCGCCTACCTCGTCTGGGGTTTCATCCCCCTGTTCTGGCGTCAACTGATCGCCTACACCCCCATCGAGCTCAACGCCCACCGCGCCACCTGGTCCTTTCTCATCCTCCTGTTGATCCTGGCCGTGCGCCGCCGATTGGGCGAACTGTCGGCCCTGCTCCGTCAACCCCGGTCGTTGGGGCTATTGGCGATCACGGCGATGCTGATACTCGCCAACTGGTCGATCTATATCTGGGCCGTCAACCACGGACACATCCTCGACACCAGCCTGGGTTATTTCATCAACCCCTTGGTGATGGTGCTGCTGGGAGTGGTGTTTTTGCGGGAACGGCTGCGTCCGCTGCAAACCATCGCCGTCGCCTTGGCCACCGTCGGCGTGCTGGAACAGATCGTGGTCGCGGGAATCTTCCCTTGGATCGGGTTGGCGTTGTCCGTCACATTCGGTCTTTATGGATTATTGCGGAAACGAGCGGCGGCCGCGCCGCTGATCGGACTGACGGTCGAGACCGCGTTCATCGCCGCGCCGGGCGCGATTTTCGTGCTCCTCCACACCCACGTCCCCCAAGCCGCCCCCCCCACCGGCCCGACGACCCAAGCCCTGCTGCTCGTCGCCGCCGGGGTCATCACCGCGTTCCCGTTCCTGGCGTTCATCGAGGGCGTTCGCCGGCTGAAACTCTCGACCATCGGGTTTTTCCAGTACCTCACCCCGATTTGCTCCTTTTCCGTCGGACATTTCTTCTATGGCGAGCCGCTGGGGACGGCGCGATTGATCGCCTTCGGTCTGATCTGGATCGCGCTGGGCTTGTTCACGGTGGATTCCCTTCGGTCGGCGCGCACACTTCCGACAGCGGACGCGTCGTCGCAAGTGATTGACAAATATGGGTTTCCAATTGAATGAGGAGCTGGTTTGATCGACGGGTCCTCCGACTGCGATGAGGCCCGCCGACCGGACCGCGTATTGGACCGCGCTTGCCGCGTGGGGGTCGGGGGCTTACATTCCGGCTTCACTCGAGCAAGGCACACACCATGAACAAAAAGACCCTGGGCGTCACGCTGTTGGGCCACGGCACCGTCGGTGGCGGCGTGGCGAAAATCCTCACCGAGGAGCGGCATCTGATCGAACACCGCACGGGGGTGTCGTTCGAGCTGCGACACGTTGTCACGCTGGACGCCGACGAGCGGCGAGCCGACTTCCACCACCTGCCGCTGACCAAGGACGCCAAGGGCGCCATCGCCGACCCCGCCACCGACGTGGTGATCGAACTGATGGGCGGGATCGGATTCGCCAACGAGGCCATGCGGGATGCCCTGTCGCGCGGCAAGTCGGTGGTGACGGCCAACAAGTCGCTGCTGGCAACCCACGGGCGGGAGCTGTTCGCGTTGGCCCGGCAGAACAACGCCGCCATCGCGTTCGAGGCGTCGTGCGGTGGCGGAATCCCGATCATCGGCAGCCTGCTCAACGGGCTGGTCGCCAACCGCGTCCATCACCTCGTCGGCATCGTCAATGGCACGTGCAATTTCATCCTCACGCAAATGACCCGCAACGGCGCCAGTTACGCCGACGCCCTCAAGGAGGCCCAAAAGGCGGGTTTCGCGGAGGCCGATCCGACCATGGACGTGACGGGACGCGACGCGGCCCAGAAGCTGGCGATCCTGTCGGGGCTGGCGTTCGATGTGGTGGTGGCCGAGGGCGACGTCCATGTCGAGGGGATCGACCAGCTCGACGCCGCCGACATCCGTTTCGCCAATGAACTCGGGTATATCATCAAATTGCTGGCCATCGCCTCGCGTCCGGGCGCGTCGAGCCTGACGCCCGAGCAGATGCGGGCGCAGCCGCTGAGTTTGCGGGTGCACCCGACGCTGGTGCACAAATCCGACATGCTGGCCGAGGTGTCGGGATCGTTCAACGCCATCAGCGTGTACGGGCACGCCCTGGGGCACGCGCTGTTCTACGGGCGGGGGGCCGGGCGGATGCCGACCGCCAGCGCGGTGGTGGCCGATCTGGTGTCGATCGGGCTGGGGACGGCGGGGCTGGCGTTCAGGCAGTTGGCGACATTTTCGGATTCGGTCCCCAAGGCGACGGTGCAGCCGTTCGACGATCTGCAATCGCGTTATTATCTGCGGCTCAGCGCCCGCGACGAACCCGGCGCGATGGCCCGCGTCACCCGCATCCTCGGCGACCATGGCATCAGCCTGTCGGCCATCCTGCAGCACGAGATGGACGACACCCATTTCGTGCCGGTGGTCATCACCACGCACTTGGCCCGCGAGGGCGCGGTGCGGGCCGCCATCGCCGAGATCGACACGCTGTCGATCATCGCCCCGCCGACGGTCTGCCTGCGGATCATCGACGCCCCCGAGGAGTTCGCCGCCGGGAGATCCTGACGCGCCGTCGCACGTCGTCGAAGAGTGCCCGATCCATTCACCCCAGGAACCACCATCATGCTGAAGGTCGCCGCGTTCGCCGATGAGATTTCCCCCGACCTCGACGAGCAGATCCGCGTCTGCCGGGCCAACGGCGTCAGCCAGTTCGAGCTTCGCGGCGTCGAGGGGAAGAATGTTTTGGACTTCGACGCGCCGTTGCGCGAGAAGATCAAGCATGAGCTCGACGCTGCGGGCATGACGGTCGTGTCGATCGGCTCGCCGATCGGCAAGGTGAAGATCACCGAGTCGTTCGACGCCCATTTCGAGCGATTCAAGATCGCCGTCGACGCCGCCGGGTTCTTCGGCGCCCCGCTGATCCGCATCTTCAGCTATTATCCCCCGGAACCGGGCGCCCCCATGAAGCCCCACCGCGAGGAGGTGCTTCGCCGGATGCGGGCCAAGGTCGAATACATCGCGGATAAGAATGTGGTGCTGGTCCACGAGAACGAAAAGGACATTTACGGCGAAAAAGGCGCCGAGTGCCTCGATTTGATGCGGTCGATCCACTCCCCGAAATTGCGCACGGCGTTCGACTTCGCCAACTTCGTGCAGGCCGGTGAACACCCGCTGGACAACTGGCCGATGCTCAAGCCCTACACCGTCCACATCCACATCAAGGACGCCCTGCTCGATGGGGGCAAGGTGGTGCCCGCGGGGCGCGGCGACGGGCAGATCGAGCCGATCCTGGCCGACGCCTGGAAGTCGGGCTATCGCGGATCGCTGAGCCTTGAACCGCATCTCGCCGCCCACGGGCAGTTCAGCGGCTTCAGCGGGCCGGACCTGTTCAAGACCGCCGCCGACGCACTGAAATCGCTGTGCGCCAAGTTGGGGATTCCGCTGGCGGTTTGACACGATTGACCCCGTTGACCCGGTTGACCCGAGCTCACTCGATCATGAAACGTCCACGGGTGCGATCCATCGACGTTGGCGCCGGCGCCCCTTGGCCGGCGGCGCCGCCGATGTTCGTTGCGGTCGGCGATGGATCCGCGCCGCCCGATGCGGTGGATCCGTCGGTCACGCCGCCGGACGCCTCCCCGGCCGATCTGCCGGCGTGGATCGAGAGATTGACCGAAGCCCGCGTCATCGCCGACCGCGTCACCTGTCCCGACCTGACCGGGCAGCTCCAATCGGCTATGCGGCGTCCGATCGACACGGTGATCTGCACGCTGCTCCCCACCGACCAGCATCTTCGACTCGAGGCGTCGCTGGCGGCGACGTACTCCGTCGAGATCGCTGCCGCCGTCAACCTGCTGGGGCGACTGACCGGCGCCCCCCAGCGATGGATCGTGCACGAATCCGACGCCCCGCCGCCATTCCTGCGACCGATCCGACGAAGCGCCGACGCGTCCGATCTGCGATTGGTCGGTCTCGACCACGATTACCCGCTGGACCATCCGGTCCCGCTGCTGCGCACGCTGCTCAATCGCCGGCTGCTCCCCGGACGCTCGCCGGCCGAGCGCGGGGTGATCCTCATTGACGCCCCGGCCGCGATGGCGATCGGTCGCCTTGCCCTGCTCGGCCAACTGACAACGTCCGTCCCCGTGGCCATCCGCGACCACGAGCGCGGCGTCAATCATCACCTGTGGGTTTCCATCGGCACGCCATTGCGACAGGTGCTGGCGGCGGTGGGATGGGCCGACCTTTCGCTTGTTCACATCGGATACCCCCTGCGCGAGATTTCGCCGGCGCCCGACGCCCTCATCGGAACCGGCGAATTGGTCTTCCACATCGCCCGCCCCGACCCCCCGGCGGCGCCGGATGCGTGCATCCGCTGCGGCTGGTGCATCGACGGCTGCCCGGTGCGAATCCATCCGCCGGCGCTGCTTGACGCCCGGCAATTCGACGACCCCGACCTCGCCGAGCGCGCCGGCCTGCGGGCGTGCATCGAGTGCGGCATCTGCTCGTTCGTTTGCCCCGCCCGCCTTCCCCTGCTCCAATCCATCCGTGAACTGCGACATCGCCATGGATGACCCCACGCCACGCCCGCCGGAGATCCCCGTGTCCGATGTCGGCGCCTCGCGCCGGCGACCGATCCAGCACAGCGGCATCACCGCCGGGCGATACCACGCCATGCACCTGCCGGCGGCCCTGTTTCCGCTCATGGCCGGGTTCGCCGTCTTCGGCTGGCGGGCGATCGGCGCCGTCGCCGCCGTCGTCGTCGCCGTCGTCGCCGCCACGCTCGTCTGGCGCCGCGTCGGCGCGACCGGCGGGCGAATGCGACTGGCCCCCATCCTGTGGAGCGGGTTGCTGCTGGCGATGGCCCTCCCCGCCCACCTGTTCCGCGCCGGCGACCCGACCGATCCCGGCGCCCTCTGGCCGATCCTCCCGGCCGCCGGAATCCTGCTGGTGCTCATCATCTGGATTCTCGGCGGCACGACGGTCTCGGCCGCCAACCCCGTCGCGTTGACCTTGCTGCTGACCATGGCGCTGTTCGGTCAATCGCTGGTCCCCCGCCACGTCCTGCGCCCGACGAAACTGTTCACCGGCGACCTGCTGAACGCCCCGACGGCGCCCGATGCCGCCGACCGCGGCCCGTGGGTCGCGCGACGTTCGCCGTCGCGGTTCGACGCCTTGCACCGCGAATCCCCCGCCCATCGACTCACCCTCTACACCAGCGGGACCGAATCCCCCCAACGAGCGTGGCTGTCGCTCGACGGTCTGTTGCGCGACGCCCTGCCGCCGCTGGAGGATCTCGTCACCGCCGGCGCCCCGACGCCCATCGGACAGGCCAGCGCCGTCGCCCTCCTCGTCGGTGGATTGTTCCTTATTTATCGCGGACTGATCGACTACCGCATCCCCCTGCTGGCGTGCGTCGTCGCGTTCATCGCGCTGTTGATGTTGCCGATCCCGGTGGTCATCCGTGATGTGCCCGAATGGCGCTGGGCGGCATGGCACGTCCGCGGCGTGGGGTGGGCGACGGCCATCACCTTCGCCAACTATGAGCTGCTGGCCGGACCGCTGCTGTTCACCGCGTTCTTCCTGGCCACCGCCCCCGGCAGCCGCCCCATGACCCGGCGCGGACGCACGCTCTTCGCGGTGGCGCTGGGCTTGGCGACGGCGGCGGCCCAGCTCTACCTCTCGGTCTCCGCCGGGGCGTACTTGGCGTTGGCCGCCTGCGCGATGCTGACGCCGATCCTCGACCGCCGACTTCGTCCGCGGCCGTTGGTGTGAAGCGCGGCCCGCTCATTTCCCGGCAAGAACGTCGATCGCCGCGGTGCTGAGCAGCGTCACCGAATACCCCGGCAAATCCGCCCCCGCATCGGCCGCGCCGTCGAGAATCCGCACCCCGTCGGCGTCCACCCGGGCCACATGGAATCCGTCGCCCAACCCCAATCCCGTCCCGCCATCGTCACCCCCGCCCCATAGCCGAATCAGGAATTGGCCACCGGCACCGACCCCTTCCAGTCGTTCATGTACATCCGCCCCCCCCAGCCCGATCCGACGGAGGTTGCTTGGGCACATGACCTCACCAATGGCTGTCAATAAGATTCGCCCCCACGGCGAACTTGACGATTTTCACGCTCCTCATCCCGCGACCGCCGTCTCCATCGCCGGAACCGTCGCCAAACGCCCGCCGTTTTCCACAATCCGCCCGGCGAACCGATCGGCCACGTCGGCCTCGCCATGCACCACGAAAAACCGCGTGGAATCCGTCAGGGTCGGCTTCAAAAATCGCAGAAGCTCATCCCCATCGGCATGGGCGCTCAATCCATGCAAAATGCGCACTTGGCAGCGAAGGTCATACCACCGGTCATAAATCCGCACTCGTCGCTGGCCTTCCTGAAGCCTTCTGCCCAGGGTATTCGGCGGGGTCCACCCCACGAAAATCACCATGTCGTGTTCCCGCTCCACGCTCGCCTTCAGATGGTGCAGGATGCGCCCGAACTCACAGGTGGGACTCGATGCGATGATGACCGCCGGCCCGTTGTGACGGTTGATCGCCTTGCTTTGCTCGACACTGGTCGCCAGCGTCACCCGCGCCAATCCGAACAGGTCCTTGGAGCCGATCATGGCCCGCGTCTGCTCGTCGTAATGTTCGGGGAACGCCTTGTAGACCTCCGTCAGCTCCACCCCCATCGGGCTGTCCACGAACGTGGCGATGGGCGGAATCCTCTTCTCCGCGATGAACTTCTGGATGTACCACAACATCGTCTGCGTCCGTCCCAGCGCGAACGACGGCACCAGCAGTCGGCTATTGTGATCGATGACGTATTTCACGGCGTCGAGCAGTTGTTCCTCGACGCCGGCCATCGGCGCGTGGGCCTTGTCGCCATAGGTGCTCTCGGTGATGACGAAATCCATCGGGCCGTCCAGCGTCGCCGGATCGCGGATGATCGGCGTGTCGTATCGCCCGACATCACCGGTGAACAGCAGCCGACGCGGCGTTTCGCCCTCTTTCCACTCCAAGATCACATACGCCGATCCCAGGATGTGTCCGGCGTCATGGAAGCAAAACCGCACACCCTTGCCCAAATCCGTCCACTGGTCGTACTTCATCGGCCGCATCGCCTTGCGCACCGCCGGGATGTCGGCCGGGGTATAAAGCGGGCGGATCTGCCCTTGGCGGTCCTCCGGCGAGCGCGTGCGGCGATTCAGGTATTGGGCATCCTCGACCTGGATTCCCGCCGCGTCCTCCAGCACCACCCGCGCCACCGCCGCCGTCGCCGCCGTACAATAAATCGGCCCGGCGAACCCCTCGCGCACGGCCACCGGCAACTTCCCGCAATGGTCCAGGTGCCCGTGGGACAAAATGATCGCGTCGGCCGACTTCACATCGTCCGGCAGGAACTCGTTCATCCGACGGGCCATCTCGCGCGGGCCTTGGTACAGCCCCATGTCCAGAAGCAATCGCAGCCCGTTGATCTCGACCAAGTGACAGGACCCGGTGACGGTGCGGTCGGCGCCGCAGAATTGGATTCGCATGGACTTACGGTAACGCCACCGGCGTTTGGTTCAACCGACGGGGTGTTTTACAATTCCCCCCATGCACCCCGCCGACGCGATGAACCTGGCCATCTTCCTCATGCGCCAACACGGGCTGATCGGCTGGCGGTTCCGGTTCGACCACGCCAAGCGCCGCTTCGGATCATGCGTGCCGAGCCTGAAGCTCATCACCCTGTCGCGGACGCTGACGCTCATGAACCCCGAGCCCGAGGTGCGCGACACCCTCCTGCACGAGATCGCCCACGCCCTGGAACCGACCGACGGCCACGGCCCGCGTTGGAAGGCCGCCTGCCGACGCATCGGCGCCAAGCCCGCGCGATGTTTCACCGACGCCCAGGTCGTCACCCCCCCGCGCCGACCGGCCGCCTGTGAACTGGGATGCCCCAAATGCGACCAATGGTCCGACCGCCGGCGGCTGATGCCCTCGCGCTACTTGTGTCGTTATTGCCGCGGCCCCGCCGTCTACCGCGAAAAAGCCACCGGCCGCCTCTTTCGCATCCTCCCCAAGGAAGGGCGTTGGGCGATCGTGGACGAACCGAAAGGGGACTAATTCATCGACGGATCCGTCGGAATGTGCCGGGGGTCGATGGGGCGCCCCAGCGATAGTTCGATCATCAATCGCGACCACTGG
>JBBSAF010000063.1:0-11523 GCA_038252525.1 Tepidisphaerales bacterium | reverse complement strand
CCGCAACCGCAACCGCCGCGAGAAGGCCCTCTGGACCGAGAACGACGACGGCGCCAAGGCCGAACTGTGCCAGTGCCAGGACGAGCGCGACGAGGCGACGTGGGTGGCCGGCCGGCTCAAGGCCCTGCACGACGACGGGGTGGCGTGGAACGAAATGGCGGTCTTCTACCGCATCAACGCCCTGTCGCGCGTGATGGAGGATGCCCTGCGCCGCGCCAATCTGCCGTACGTGATGGCCCGCGGGGTCGAGTTTTACAACCGCAAGGTCATCCGCGACGTGCTGGGGTACCTGAAAACCATCGCCAACCCCGACGACGAAGTGAGCCTCGCCCGCATCATCAACACCCCCACCCGCGGCATCGGCGACTCGACGGTCAAGCTGCTCCAAACATTCGCCGTCGGCCGCGGCATCGGATTGTGGGAGGCCGTCGTCCGCGCCGGCGAGGTCGTCGGCATCTCCACCCGCGGCCTCAAATCGCTCGGCGCCTTCGCCGCCATGGTCAAGTCATGGCGAAAATCGGCGGATTCCAGTGACATGTCCGTACGCCAACTGATGGAGGAGGTCGTCAAGCGATCCGGGCTCGAGGCCCAACTCAAGAAAGACCACGCCGACACCGATGACGGCGACGACCCGATGGCCAACGTCAACGAACTGATCTCCGCCGCCGCCGAATATGAAACCGAAAATCCCGAGGGATCGCTCCAGGACTATCTCGCCGCCGTCAGCCTCGTCAGCGACGCCGACCACATGAGGGACGCCGGCGGCGCCATCACCATGATGACCTTGCACGCGGCCAAGGGCCTGGAGTTCCCCGTGGTCGCCATGATCGGACTCGAGGAGGGCGTCCTGCCCCACAGTCGCGCGCGGGAAGACGCGGCCCAGATGGAGGAGGAGCGCCGACTCTGCTTCGTCGGAATCACGAGGGCGCGACAACGCCTGATCCTCAGCAAGGCCGCCTTCCGCACGATCCGCGGCCTCCGCGAAGCCACCGTCAGCTCGCCGTTCCTCTCCGAGATGCCGGTCGAACACCTGGAGATCACCGATCGCACCGGATCCCATTTCGACACCCCCCGCGAAACGTATCGGAGCTCGCTGCAAACCGAATCGCAGCGGCTGGCGAACCAATTCAAGATCGGCCAACTGGTCCGCCACCCCCAGTTCGGCCTCGGTCGCATCAACACCGTCTCGGACATGGGTCAACACACGCGGGCGGTGATCGATTTCAACCAAGCCGGCCGCAAGACCCTCATCCTGCAATATGCCCGCCTCGAACCGGCGTGAAACCCACGCCGACCGCCGCTTGGAGGTCATCGGCGCCAGGGGCCACTGATCCCGCGGCTACGCGCGGGTCGCCTTCACTGCGATGATAGTGACGACGCGGCCGACTGGGCGGTTGATCGCGCGGATACGGGCGGGTCGGTGGGCATGGCGAGGGTGTGATCGGGGAGTTGGGTCGTTCGTTCTGGCGCGGGCCGGGCGGGTCCGTGGCGACGGGGTGCAATCGCACCGTTCACGCGGTAGCATCGCCGCCCATGGGCGCGAGGCGACGACGAGGGGCGAACATCAGACCGTTGTTGCCGCGCGATCCGACGGCGCGGGCGCTGCTGGCGATCGTCCTCGTCGCGGTCTTGCTGATCGCGTGGTGGATGAAAACCCGTCGCGCCGCCCCCCCGCCGGCCAACGCCCCGGTGAACGCCGCGCTCGTCGGGGAAATCCGCATCGCCACATGGAATCTGCGGCAGTTCTCCGACCGCGGCAAGGCCGACCTGCGGGCCGTCGCGGCGATCATCACCGACGCCGGTTTCGACGTGGTGGCGATCCAGGAGGTCAAGCGCGAGGGCGAGCAGGTGGACCGGCTGCTCAACGTCCTCGGCCCGCCGTGGCGCGGAACCATCGGCCCCATGACCGGCAACAACGAGCGATACGCCTTCATCTATCGCGGCGACCGTGTGATGTTGCTCGCCAAGGCGACCTTGCTGGACAACCCCGGCCGGGTGTTCGACCGCGCTCCGGGCAGCGCCACGTTCCGCGCCGGTGCGTTCGATTTCGAGCTGTTGACCGTGCACCTGAGCTACACCGACACCGCGCGGCGAACCCGCGAGGCCGCGGCGCTGGCCAGAATCGCCCCGGACCTGGCTGTAAAACAGGCCGAGAAGGACATCATCGTGCTGGGCGATTTCAACGAAATGGACCCGCCCAAGGGCAACCTTGGATATTTCGACGCCCTCGGCTGGCGACGGCTCAACGACGCGCCGACCAACCTGGGATCGAGCGAGATTTACGACAACATCCTCATCGACCCGAAATACACGCGCGAATACGCCGGGAAACATGGCGTCGAGCGATTCGACGAGGTGCGATTCCACAACGACGACGCCGCCGCCCGCGACAACGTCAGCGACCATCGCCCCGCGTGGGCGGTCTTCTCGACGACCGGGCCCGACGATGATTGAATGTGCCGCCATGGAGATCCATCGCCGATGCGTATCGTGATCGCCCCCGACAAGTTCAAGGGCTGCCTGTCGTCCGCCGAGGTCTGCGCCGCCATGGCCCAGGGGACGCGCCGGGCGGCGCCGGGCGCCGTCGTCGAATCGGTCCCGCTGGCCGACGGCGGCGAGGGGATGGTCGAGGCGATGGTGACCGCGACCGGCGGCAAGTTCGTCACCCGGCTGGTGACCGGCCCGCTGGTGTCGATGAAGGTCGAGGCCCGATTCGGCTTCCTCGGCGATGGCCGGACGGCGGTGATCGAGATGGCGTCGGCCAGTGGACTGGCGCTGCTGAATGACAAACAGCGCAACCCCATGCGGACGACCACATATGGAACCGGGGAATTGTTATGCCACGCCGCGGCCCTCGGCGCCCGCCGCATCATCCTGGGCATCGGCGGCAGCGCCACCGTCGATGGCGGACTGGGCGCGGCCCAGGCGTGCGGCGCGACCATCACATTCGCCAACGGGGCGGTCTATTCCGCCGGCGACCGGCGACTGACGGGGGAGGATGTCGCCAACGTGCTGCGCATCGCGCCGATGCGCGTCTCGACCGGGCCGGGGGATCTGTCGCGCGACGACCCGCCCGCGGCGGGCCCGCTGCATTTGTCGCGCGTCGACGCGCCCGCGGCGCCGGCGCCCAGACGTCGGAGCTTGGCGGCGGATGTCCCCGATTTCTCCGGCATCGAGCTGATCGTCGCCTGCGATGTCGGCAATCCGCTCTTCGGCGACCATGGCGCGGCCCGGATTTTCGGCCCGCAAAAGGGCGCCACCGACGAGCAGGTCCAGCGCCTCGATGCGGCGTTGCGGCAGTTCGCCAACCGCTGCGGACGACTCGACCTGGCCGACCGGCCGGGCGCCGGCGCGGCCGGGGGGCTGGGCTTCGGCATGATGGCGCTGTTCGGCGCCACCATTCGCGACGGGATCGACTTGGTGCTGGACACCGTGGACCTGCGCGGAAAATTGATCGGCGCCGACCTGTGCCTCACCGGCGAGGGACGCCTCGATGGCCAATCCGCCGCCGGAAAAACCCCCGTGGGCGTCGGGCGATTGTGCCGGTCGATGAACGTGCCGTGCATCGCCTTGGCCGGTTCCATCGGCCCCGGCGCCGAGGCGGTCTTGGACGAGGGCATCGACGCCTATTTCCCGATCCTCGACCGCCCCATGACCTTGGCCGAGGCGATGGCCGATGCGCCGCGGCTCTTGGCGATGGCGGCGGAGATGGTGGTGAGGCAGTGGTCCGTTGCCAGTGGTCGGTTGTCAAAGATGACAGGGAAATGATCCCCCGGCCATCGTGTCCCCGTCCCGCATTGCACTGCCAACTGCCAACTGCCGACTGGAGTTCCCATGTGGGCCACCTTGTGCGAGGACAACGAGATTCCCGACGACTCGGGGTATTACGCCGAGATCGACGGGTTCCGGCTGGCGGTGTTCCGCGCCGGCGACAGGGTGACGGTGATGGATGCCACCTGCCCCCACGCCGGCGCCAACCTGGCCGGGGGAACCATCGACCGCGGCTGCGTGGTCTGCCCACGCCACGCCTGGGCGTTCGACTTGGCCACCGGCGCCCTCCGCGGCGGCGCGAGCGCGATGCTGCATGTCTATCCGACCCGCAAAATCACCCGCGACGGGCGAGTCTGGATACAGGCGGAGTTGCCGAAATGGTAGGCGCTGGTGGCAGTTGGCAGACGGCAGTTGGCAGAAAGACCGGGAACTGGCATCCGCCTTCACTCACAACCATCAACCCTCAACCATCAACTGCCAACCATCAACTGCCAACCATCAACTGCCTCCCGCCTCCCGCGCGCCTCCCGCCTTCCTCATCCGCTCCCGCAGCTCCCCGGCGATGTCGGCGATCTGGCGGATCGCCTGGGCGGTCACCAGTTGGTGGATCGGGCCGCGAACGGTGTCCAGTTCGCTGATTTTCGCCGAGAGACCAGCGAAGGCGCCGTCCAGTGGCGCCTCGCCGGGCAGTTCGCCGGCGATGTGTCGCAATCCCCCGGCGGCCGAACGCACGGCGGCGTCGATGGTCGGCTCGACGGCCATCTCCACGCCCGAGTCCAGCCGCCCGCCCGAACGCCGCAAAATCATGATCTGCTGGCGCAGCGGGCCGGGCACGTCGGCGCCGGCGAGTTGCTCCATCACGTCGGCCAGACCCCCCAGCGCCGCGGCCACACGCGCGCGATGCTCGACGGCGGATCGACCGGGCAATCGCATCGCCGCCTCCCGCAGCGCCGCCATCGACTCGTCCAACCGAGCCAGCCGCTGCGCGAAGGCGTCGGGCGCCTCGACGGCGCGGGTCGTGGTCGCCGGAGCCGTCTTCGACAGGGGCGTCGCCCCTTGAGGCGCGCAAGCGCCGCATGCCAAACACGCCGACAAAATCGCCAAACCGGGGGTGCGCGTCATGATGTCATCTCCTGAATCGTGCGATTCTACACCACCTCGTCCAATTTGACCGCGCAGCGCCGTTGGGCCGACATCTCCGCCGCCGCCAGCACCCGCTGGGTCTTGTATGCATCCTCGAAATCAGCCAGCGGAATCAGCGGCTTCTCCCCGGCCAACACCCTCAGCATGTCGTACGTCTGGTTGATGAACGTGTGCTCGTACCCCTGCGGATGGGCCGTTGGCCACCACGCCTCGGCGTAGGGATGCTCGCCGGGGATGCTCGCTTGGATTTTTGTCCATCCCTGGAGCCGGCGCGGGCGGGTGGCGTCGAAATAGTACAGATTGTTGAGATCCTCGAAGTCGAACCGCACGGCGCCCTTCTCCCCGTTGACCTCGATGGCGTTGCGGTTCTCATTGCCGGTTGCAAACCGCGTGGACTCGAAGCTTCCCACCGCGCCGTTGGCGAATCGCGTCAGGAACAGCACCGCGTCATCCACCAGCACCTTGGCCTTCTTCCCGCCCCCGGCCTTCACGCCGCTGGCGATGCCGGCGCCGGCCGTCGCGCTCGGAATCACGCGCTCCTTGATGAACGTCTCGCTGATCGCCCCGGTGATCTCGCAAATCTCGTCGCCGGTGATGAACCGCGCCATGTCGATGATGTGCGCCCCCAGATCGCCATGCGAACCCGATCCGGCGGCCTCCTTGTCGAACCGCCACACCAGCGGAATGTCCGGGCTGCTCGCCCACCCCTGCAAATACTGGGCGCGAACATGGTAGATCCGCCCGAGCTTCCCCTCGGCCGCCAATTGGTGCGCCAGCGCCACCGCCGGCACGCGACGGTAGCTGTAGCTGACGAACGTTTTCACCTTCGGATTCGCCGTTGCCGCGTCGCGCATCGCCCGGGCGTCGTCAAGCGTCGCAGCCAGCGGCTTCTCGCATAGCACATGCTTGCCCGCGGCCAACGCCGCCAACGTCATCTCCCGATGCTGGTTGTTGGGCGTGCCCACATCCACCAAGTCCACCTCGGCCCCGGCGACGGCCGATTTCCAATCGGCGCTGGCATGTTGCCAGCCCCAGCGCTTGGCGAACGCCCCCACCGCCTTGGCATCGCGCCCCACGACGGTGTGCATGACGGGGGGGGCGTTCGCCAAGCGAAGAACCGCGGCGCTTTCAGATAGGCATTGGAATGGGCCCGGCCCATGAACCGGTACCCGATCATGCACACATTCAGTTCACCCTTGGCCATGTGGCGATCTCCCGTGAATAGGCGCTTGGAATGATCCGCAAAATACCCGCGACAGGATTCGGACCTGTGACCTTCGGTTTAGGAAACCAACGCTCTATCCAACTGAGCTACGCGGGCGAATCAGCCCGTCAGCGTACCCGATGCCCCGCCGGGAGAAAAGTTGGCGAAGTCGACCCCCGGCGATGCTGCGATGCTCGTCGGCGCCGTCCACCGGCGACGGCAGGGCCGCGCCATGGGGCCGGTGGCCAGCCCGTCCGATCGACTCTTCCGGCGTCCGGTGGATGAACCGAGACCCGCCGGGTACGCTTGGGGCGTCATCGGAGACCCGACAACCATATGAAATACGCCATCATCATTCCCGACGGGGCGGCTGACGAGCCGCTGGTGGAGCTCGGCGGCAAGACGCCGCTCGAGGCCGCCCACACGCCCCACATGGACTGGATCGCCCAAAACGGACGCCAGGGGACCGTCCGAACCGTGCCCGACGGATTCGAGAGCGGCTCGGATGTCGCCACCATGAGCCTGCTGGGCTATGACCCGGCGAAATACCACACCGGTCGGGCGCCGCTCGAGGCCGCCGCCCAGCATATCCCGCTGTCGCCGACCGACTGGGTCTTCCGCTGCAATCTCGTGACCGTGATCGACGGGATCATGCGCGACCACTCGGCCGGGGGGATCGGCGACGCCGAGGCCCAAGTGCTCATCAAGGAACTCGCCCGCGCCGTCGATCTGCCGGGATTCGAGTTCCACACCGGGGTCTCCTATCGCAATCTCCTGGTCTATCGCGGCGACGAGCCATTCGACATCACAACGCGACCGCCCCACGAGATCCCCGACGAGCCGATCGCCAAACACCTGCCCAAAGGCCCCGGATCGGGCATCCTGCGCGACCTGATGACCCGCTCGGCCGACCGTTTCGCCGATCATGACATCAACCGAACGCGGGTGGCGACCGGACACAATCCCGCGACCCAGGTATGGCTCTGGGGACAGGGCCACGCCCCGGCCATGCCGACCTTCGCCGAGCGGTTCGGCATCCAACGCGGCTGCATGATCACCGGCGTGGACCTCTTGCGCGGGCTGGCGGCGCTGTTGGGCTGGGACATCCGCGAGGTCGAGGGCATGACCAGTTTCCACGACACCAACTACGCCGGCCAAGGCCAGGCGACCGCCGCGGCGCTGGACCGATATGATCTGGTGATGTCGCACATCGAGGCCCCCGACGAGGCCTCCCACCAAGCCGACTGGAAAACCAAGGTGGCGGCCATCGAACACATCGATCGCTTCATCGTCGGCCCGGTGCTCGAGAAAATGCGCCCGATGGAAAGCTGGCGGATCATGGTCCTGCCGGACCACCCCACGAACATCGCCACCCGGCGCCACGGCCACGCCCCCACCTGTTTCGCCATGGCCGGCACGCGCGTCCGCGGCCTGCGGAACACCCCCTACACCGAGGCCAACGCCCGCGCCTCGGACCTGCACATCGAACGTGGACATGAACTCATGGAATATTTTTTAAGCGGGGGAGCGCGGAGGTTGTGAGTTGCGGGTTGTGGGTTCAGAGTTGACAATCGCCCCGGGCCCGTGATTCGTGGTATTGTCTTACAACCTATTACGGACAACTCGCAACCCTCTTCCACCCCTCCCCAACTCACAACTCGCAACTCGCAACCCACAACGTTCCTCCCCAACTCGCAACCCACTACTTTCCTCCCCAACTCGCAACCCACAACTCGCAACCCACAACTGGCCTTCCCATGTCCGAACACGTGCTCGTGAGACTCGCGGCGATCCTGGTCCTGGGGATCGCCACGCAATGGATCGCCTGGCGGGTGCGATTGCCGGCGATCCTGTTGCTACTGATCGTCGGTTGCCTGGCCGGGCCGGGCACGCAGCTCGCCGCCCAACTCGGGTGGATGCACGAGCGCTTCCTCAACCCCAACGCCCTGTTCGGCGATCTGCTGCTGCCGGCGGTGTCGCTGTCGGTGGCGCTGATCCTGTTCGAGGGGGGGCTGACCCTCAACCTCGCGGAGCTCAAACACGGCGGGGGAGTCATCTGGCGACTGGTGAGCGTCGGGGCGATCATCACCTGGGTCATCAGCGCCGTCGGCGGGCATTACATCCTGCACTTGGATTGGTCCTTGGCGATTCTGCTGGGGGCGATCCTCGTCGTCACCGGGCCGACGGTCATCGGGCCGCTTTTGCGCGATGTCCGCCCCACCGGGCAGGTCGGTCCGGTGCTGAAATGGGAGGGGATTGTCATCGACCCCATCGGCGCCCTGCTGGCGGTCGTGGTGTTCGAGGCGATCATCGGCGGGCTGCAGGTCTGGCCGGCGGTCGGGAGTGTGGTACGGACGCTGCTTCTTTCGACGGTCGTGGGGGTCGCTTTCGCGGGATTGATGATCCTCATGCTGCGCCGCATGTGGGCGCCGGACTTCCTGCACAACGCCCTGAGTTTGATGCTGGTGATCGCCGCGTTCAGCGTGTCGAACCTGCTCCAGCATGAGTCGGGGCTGTTCGCGGTGACGGTGATGGGGCTGATCCTCGGCAACCAACGCCTCGCCCACGTCCGCCACATCGTCGAGTTCAAGGAAAGCCTCACCGTCCTGCTGATCTCGGCCCTTTTCATCATCCTCGGCTCGCGACTCGAACTGTCCCAGCTCGCGGCGCTCAACTGGCGCAGCGCGCTGTTCATCATCCTCTTGATCGTCGTGGCCCGACCGTTGGCGGTCGCGGCGTGTGCCTGGGGATCGGAACTGACCCTCCGCGAGCGCCTCTTCCTCGCCGGCATGGCGCCCCGCGGCATCGTGGCCGCCGCCGTCAGCAGCGTCTTCGCCCTGCGGCTGCGGGCGATGCACATCCCCGGCGCCGAGCACCTCGTGCCCCTGACCTTCGCGGTCATCATCGGCACCGTCACGTTCTATGGCCTGACCGCCGGTTGGCTGGCCCGACGAATGGGATTGTCCACGCCCGGCGCCGGAGGATTCCTGATCGTCGGCGCCGACGCCGGCGCCCGCGCCCTCGCCGAGGCGCTTAAAAAAGAGAACCGCCAGGTGCTGCTCGTGGACACCAACCCCGCCAACATCCAGGCCGCCCGCTTGGCCGGCCTGTCGGTCCAGAACGCCAGCATCTTGTCCCAATATGTCCTGGAAATGGTCGAGCTCAGCGCCATCGGACGATTGCTCGCCTTGACCCCCAACGCCGAGCTCAACAGCCTGGCGGCCATGCAGTTCTCCCGCCTTTTCGGACGCTCGCGGGTGTTCCAGCTATCCCCCGGCGACGCCGGCGGCGCCCGCAAGGAGAAGGTCGCCGTCGAACTGCGCGGCCGCATCCTCGGCGATGCCCGCCTCACCCACGACTACCTGCTGGACCGCCTGGAGGGCAAGGCGACGATCAAGAAGACCACCTTCACCAAGGAGTTCTCCTTCGCCCAGTTCCAGCAATTGCACGGCCAAGACGCCATCCCGCTCTTCTGGATCAACGAGGCCGGTGAACTATCGACCATCACCCCCTCGACGACGTTGGCGCCCAAGATCGGCCAAGGCATCCTGAGCCTGGTCAACCCCGCGGTCGCGGTGCCGCCCAAGGAGCCGCCGAAGTCGGTGAAACCCCCCGCCGCCTGAGGGCGCCGACGGGTCGGACCCTCCCCCTTCGACACGACGAATCCTTCGCGGCACGGCAAGCCACGACGTGAACGCGCCCGCGGCCAGCGCGATCACGGGACGGCACAGCAAGGGATGCCCTTGATCATCACAACTGCGGCGACGAATCAGCATGACCCCCGTTCCGCACCCAGCGCGCGATCCCCCCACCCGGCGGCGCCGCGATGAAGGCCCGCGCGAAGACGCCGGTGGCGCCGGTGGCGATGGTGGCAATGGATGGGGCGTGGAAAGGGGGAGTCCCGATCCGCCCGGAGGCTCGTCCGAAGCCGTTTTTCGACTGAATCGCACCCCGGCGATGTGTTCACCCCGGGTCCACATGTCTCCGGAGGCGGGGCAAAAATGAGTTGGCTGAATGGGGGAATGGGGAAACTGCACCTTGCAGGACTCGAACCTGCAACCTTCGGTTCCGTAGACCGACGCTCTATCCAATTGAGCTAAAGGTGCCTCGGCCGACGCGAAGTCGGCGGCGAGTATGTTCCGTTTTCGACGGGGTTTGTCAAGCGCCCCGCCAACGCCGCGACCGCCAATCTTGACACCCCGCCCCGTCGGTTTATGATGCCAAAACCATTGGGGAATGGTGTAACGGTAGCACAGCAGACTCTGAATCTGCTTGTCTAGGTTCGAATCCTAGTTCCCCAGCTTTTTCACTCCCACCAGCCAAACTCCCCGACGCGCCGCCAATAAGGCGGTTTCGCCGCATTTCCCACCCTGTCAAACGAACAGCCCCGCCCCCACCTTGAAGTGCTCGCCCAGCCTGCGGATGTTCGCTTTGCTCAATCCCCGCTTGCCATGCGGGATCAATGAGGCGTGGCCGGAGCCGATCCCCAGCAGCCGCGCCAAGTCCGCCGACTTCATTTGATGCTCGGCCATCCGGTACTTCAGCGATTCCAGCGGCGTGGAGCGCTCGCGCGGGAAATGCCGCCGATCATAGGCGCCCACCAAGTCGCTCAGCACCTCCATGTAATCATCCTCGGCCGCCGACAGCCCCGCGTCGGCCCGGGCCACCAGGTCGGCGAGGATCCGCCCGGCCTCGTCGTAATCGGCCTCGGCGCGGATCGGCCGCAACGGGAACCGCCGCACCCATTCGAGGGACTCGTCATCGCATCGCGCTGGCCGGTTCGGAACGCCACCCATCAACCCCCTCCCTCCTTCCCCCGCGTGCCATCCTCAAGACGACCCAGGCGGGCGTCAAGTTGTCGCCGCCGCTGTTGTCGCCGCCGCTGTCGAATACGCCGCCATCCCGACTTTCAATCACTCCCTCCCGCCGATCCGCTCGTTCATCAAACGCAACCGCCGGACGTTGTCGTCCGGCGGTCGCGTGGTCTATCACTTCAAAGAGGCATTCGTGAGAGAGAGTCTTATACGCCGTCCTCCTGGCCCGTCCCGCTTCCGCGGCGACCGCAATGGGGGTTGTTGTTCCCAAGTGTCCCGGCCGCATCCATTCCGACGGAAGCGGCCCCTTGATTCACATCGCCCGACGCCGACGCAGCAACGCCAGCCCGCCCAGGCCCAGCAGCGAGAGACTCGCGGGTTCGGGGACGGTCACCAAGGCGTCGGTGTATGCGTTGTCACCAGCTTGGACGGTCATGATCACCGGGCTGCCGACGCCGGGGATTTGGCCGGTTGCAGTGAATCCGGGATTGACCCGGCCGAGCAGGGAGGTGTTCAGGAGCATTTCCCAACTGTCGACGTGCGAATTGACGGCATCCCATTGCCAGATGATGCGGGCCACATGCGCATCGG
>JBBSAF010000062.1:0-11572 GCA_038252525.1 Tepidisphaerales bacterium | reverse complement strand
CGTGCGATGGCGGGCGAAAAGCTCGATCCGCGGCCGCTCCCCGAACAGCGAAACCAAGTGGTCGCGGACGATCGGGGGCTTGGCGCTATGCCGACCCCGTGGCTCCAACAAGACTTGGGAGATCACCTCGGTCGAGACGCGCTTGATATGCCCGCGCATCCCCAACAGCACGTATTCGCAGGCCGAGCGCGTATACGACCCCGGCCCGGTCACGATGGTCCCCGCCGCCGGATTCAGCTTGACCCACACGAACAGCATCGTCTTGTATTTGAATCCCCACGCCTTCATGACCGCGAAGGCATCCTGCAGACAAGGCGCCGTCGCCCACAGCGCCAGAACGCAGTTGGGCGCCCGCAATGAGCGGATGTCCAGCGCGCAAATCTCCTCGGTGGTCATCGTCGGATACTGCTTCTCCGGCGCGAAGTTCCCCCCGTCCTTCCCCGTGCCCCACAAATAGGCCCACGGCGGATCGGCGTAGATGATGTCGTATTTGGGTGGGGGCATGAGCGGGTTCTTGGACACCGTCCGCCACGGTAGTCCGCCTCCCATTTCACCGCAAGTTCGGCCCACCCTCCAACCCACGAAAATAAGTGCGGCCCAAGTTGACCTCCCGCCCCCCCACCCGTAAGCCTTGTCACCCATTGCCCGGCGAACTTTTTAGCCCGCGTCCATCCCCCCTTTGTCTCTTTGCCCTTTTGGAATCTTTGCCCTCGCGCCTCACTTTGAACCCCATCTTGATTCTCCCCTTTCCCGTGGTACGGTGGCTCACCAAAAGCCATCGGATCGGCCGATCCATTACGGGAAAGGGACTTCCCCCATGCGCCTCCACACCCTGCTCGGTTCAACCCCCTTCGCAATCCCCCTCGCCAACGTCCCAAATCTTGATATCACCGGAGTTTACGACGATTCGCGCCACGTCCGTCCCGGCGGGCTGTTCGTCGCCGTCCCCGGAACCCTCACCGACGGCAATCGCTTCATCGCCGACGCCTTCGCCCGCGGCGCGGTTGCCGTCGCCACTGAAAAACCCATGCCCGCCTGCGTCCTGCCCCAAATCCCCGTCCACGACGCCCCCGCCATGGCCTCGATCCTCGCCCACGCCTTCCACCAATTCCCCGCCCGGCGCATGAAGGTGCTCGCCGTCACCGGCACCAACGGCAAAACCACCATCGCCTACCTGCTCCGCCACCTGCTCGGACGGCTCGGCATGCGATCCGGCATGATCGGCACCGTGGAAATCGACGATGGCCAAACCCGCATCCCGGCCGAAATGACCACCCCCGGCGCCGTCCAGGTCGCCGACCTCATGGGCCAGATGGTCCGTCACGGCTGCGGCGCCTGTGCCATCGAGACCTCCAGCCACGCCCTCGACCAGGACCGCGTCGCCGGCGTCGGGTTCGCCGCCGCCGCCTTCACCAACCTCACCGGCGACCATCTGGACTACCACAAGACGATGGACGCCTACGCCGCCGCCAAAGCCCGGCTGTTCGAGTCGCTGGACCCCTCGGCCGTCGCCGTGGTCAACGCCGCCGACGACTGGACGCCGCGAATGGTGACGAATTGTCGCGGCAGGATCATCCGCTACGGTTTCACCAAAAATTGCGACTACCGCGCCAAGGACATCGCCCCCGGCCCCCAAGGCAGCCAGTTCATCCTCGTCACCCCCGACGGCGAAACGGAAATGAAGTTGGGTTTGGTCGGCCGGCACAACATCGAAAACGCCCTCGCCGCCGCCGCCCTCGTCGGCGAGACCTTCGGCGTGTCGGTCCACCAGCTCGCCGGCGGATTGAAGGACGCCCACGGCGCTCCCGGGCGGCTCCAGCCGGTCCGCTGCGGCCAGCCGTTCAATGTGCTCGTCGATTACGCCCATACCGACGATGCCCTCGAGAACGTGCTGACGGCCTTGCGCCCCTCGACCCGCGGCAAACTGCGGGTGCTGTTCGGCTGCGGCGGCGGACGCGACCCCCACAAGCGCCCCCGCATGGCCAAGGTCGCAAGTCGTTTGGCCGACGCCCTTTACATCACCAGCGACAACCCCCGCCACGAGGACCCCGACGCCATCCTCGCCCAGATCGTCGCGGGATTGCCGGCGAAATCGGACAAGCCGGTCATCGTCGAACCCGACCGCCGGGCCGCCATCGAACGCATCTGCGCCGACGCCGAAGAGGGCGACACCGTGCTCCTGGCCGGCAAAGGCCACGAAAATTACCAGATCATCGGCGCCGAAAAGCGCCATTTTGACGATGTGGAAGAAGCCGCCCGAGTGCTGTCGGTCTGGACAAGGGCGAAGGCGTCTTGAGGCAGTTGATGGTTGGCAGTTGGTAGTTGGCAGAAGGAAAGAAGGCCGAAGGCGGAAGGCGAAAGGAAGGTAGGCGAAAAAACGCAACTGCTCATCCTGCCTTAACTTACAACCTATAACTTACAACTTACAACCTCCTCTCCACCAACTATCAACTATCAACTATCAACTATCAACTCCCCCATGAAACCCCTCTCCATCCAAGAAATCCGCAAGATCGTCGGGGGCAGGGCGCTGACGGCGATTCCCGGCGATGGGCCGAGCGTCACGGCGGTTTGCACCGACACCCGGCGGATGGAAAAATCGTCGCTGTTCGTCGCCCTGCGCGGCGAAAACCACGACTCGCACCGCTTTTTAAGTCAGGCCGCCGGCGCCGGCGCCATCGCCGCCTTGGTCGATCATGAGCCGGTCGAAACACTCCCCAACGTCGCCATGATCGCCGTCCCCGACACCAAGATCGCCTTGGGCAAATTGGCCAACCACGTTCGCAAACAGCTCCGCAGCAAGGTGATCGCCGTGGCCGGGTCCAATGGCAAGACCGGCACCAAAAACCTCATCGACGCGGCCTTGCGGGCCAAACTCCGCGGTTCGATCAGCCCCAAGAGCTTCAACAACGACATCGGCGTGCCGCTGACGATCTTCCCGGCCGACCCGCTCCAGGATTATCTGGTGCTCGAGACCGGCACCAACCACCACGGCGAACTGGCGGTGCTGACGAAGATGGCCGAGCCGGACATCGCGGTCATCACCAACATCTCGGCCGAGCACTTGGAGGGCCTCGACGACATCGCCGGGGTGCGGCGCGAGGAGGCGAGTGTAATTTTGGGCCTGCGCGAATCCGGGGCCTTGATCGTCAACGGCGACGACCCGGACCTGCTCGATGCGGTGTCGGGGTACCGCGGCAAGATCATCACTTTCGGGTTCAAGCCCACCAACGACCTGTACGCCACCGACATCCAGTGCGACCAATCGGGGGTGGGATTCAACCTCAACGGCGGCACCCATCGCCGGGTGTTCGTCCCGGTGCTGGGCCGACATTCGGCGGCCAACACCTTGGCGGCGATCGCGGTGGCCCGGCGGCTGGGTCTGACTGAGGAGCAGATCATCGAGGCGCTATCGACCGCCCGGGGACCGGAGATGCGACTGCAACTATATCCGCTGCAAACCCTTACGCTTCTCAACGACGCCTACAACGCCAACCCCGCCTCGATGAGGGCGGCGCTCGAGACGCTCTTGACCTTGCCCGGCGAGCGCTCGGTGGCGGTGCTGGGGGAGATGCGGGAAATGGGACACAGTTCCGAGCGGTTCCACCGCGAGATGGGACAATTTGTCGGACCCTTGGGGCTGGGATCACTGATCTGCGTCGGCCCGCAAGCCCGATGGATCGCCGAGGAAGCCGTCATCTGCGGGATGCCGGCGGACCGGGTCGGCCGGTTCGACGATGCCGAATCGGCGTCGGCGGCCATCCCGACCCTGCTGCGCCGCGGGGATGTGGTGCTGCTGAAAGGCTCGCGCGGGGTGCATCTCGAACGGGTGCAGGAGGCGATCTTCGCGGCCTTGGACGCGGCCAGCGAGTCGCTGCGCAAGGCGGCGTCGTAACGATTTTGGCGATGTCCGCCCCGTGGCGCAAGTGCCCGTCCAACCATGATTTATCTCCTCGTCGATCGCTATTGGGAATGGCTCCAGGTTCATAACCTGCGGTTCCTGCGCATCTTCCGCTATCC
Source organism: Tepidisphaerales bacterium (assembly GCA_038252525.1). Lineage (GTDB taxonomy): Bacteria > Planctomycetota > Phycisphaerae > Tepidisphaerales > Tepidisphaeraceae > JBBSAF01. The sequence continues at coordinate 7,552 of JBBSAF010000062.1, read as the reverse complement.
GTCTTTCCAAGCGACCTCAGCGCTGTTATTGAGCTTCCTGCTGGTGATCGCCCTGGGACCGTGGGTGATCGGTTGGCTGCGCCGTCAGAAGATCGGCGACCGCCCGGAGTTCGACCAGGCCGAAATCAACAAACTCATGGAGAGCAAGGCCGGCACCCCGACGATGGGGGGGCTGCTCATCATCTCGGCCATCGCGGTGGCGACGGTGCTGCTGGCGGATTTGGGCAACTTTTATGTCCAGATGGCCCTGCTGTGCCTGGTGTGGCTGGGGATCGTCGGAGCCACCGATGATTGGCTGAAACTGACCGCCGGACGACGGGCCGGAAGCCGACAGGGATTGACGGGGTTGGAGAAGCTGCTTTTCCAGATCGGGCTGGGGGTGATTTTGAGCTATTTCACCTACCACTACGGGCGTGAGATTCCGGCCCGCAACATGCTGTATTTCCCGTTCCTGAAGAATCTGGCGGTGCCGCTGGGACTCAGCGCGTTCGTGTTGATCGGAACACTGGTGATGACCGGCGCGAGCAACGCCGTCAATTTGACCGACGGCTTGGACGGCCTGGCCGCCGGCTGCACGGCGATCGTCAGTTTTTCGCTGCTGGTGTTGGCGTTGATCGTCGGAACCGAGGATTGGGCCAACACGCTGCTGCTGCCGTACATCCAGGCATCGGATCAGATGGCGGTGTTGGCCGGGGCGATGGTGGGGGCGTGCCTGGGGTTCCTTTGGTACAACTGCAATCCCGCGAAGGTGTTCATGGGGGACACCGGGTCGCTGGCGTTGGGGGGGCTGCTGGGGTACATGGCGATCGTGACGCGGCAGGAGCTTTTGCTGTTCATGGTGGGGGGGATTTTCGTGGTCGAGGCGGTGTCGGTGATGATTCAGGTGGGGTGGTTCAAATACACGCGAAAACGCTACGGCGTGGGCCGGCGCGTGTTCCTGATGTCCCCCTTGCACCATCATTTCCAGCGGAAGGGTTGGACGGAGAACCAGGTTGTGGTGCGATTCTGGCTCATCACCGCGATGCTGGCGGCGCTGGCGCTGGCGACGGTGAAATTGAGGTAGGGGGCGGGCAAGAAGGGGAAAGGGGTGAGAACCGGGGTCTTGCGACTCCGCGATTGACCGAGTCTTAGGAGGGGCGGGGGGAGCCCATGCAGATGCGATACATATTTTGTGTATTGGGGTGGACGGCCTTGTGAATGTGTTGTATATTCCACGCTGGGCAGTGACTTGGGGGTTGTGCTGCGGAAAGAGGTCAAAATCGGAGTGCGGGAGGGGGATGACATCCCTGCATTTCGATGGAACGTGTTGATCCTCGATCTGGCGTTCAATGAGGCGATGGAGTTGTTTGAGGCCGACCAGTACGAGCATGTGGCCGAGCAGATCAAGGAGCTGGCGCGGGGGAGGGATCCATCCCACCCGATCGGTCAGCGGGTGGACCCGATCGAGGGGCTTTTCGAGTTCAAGGACAAGGGGGGTCCATTGGGCCGGAAGAACATCCGGGTTTTTTTCGGGATCGACAAGGCGTCGAAGGACATCGTGGTGCTGGGCGTGATCCAGAAGCAAAACGAAGGCGCGACGCCGTTGGGAGACCGTGAACGGATGGCACGACGGTGGCGGAAATACCGGGCCGGGGATTATGGATTGTCGCCGGGCGGTCGCCAGGCGAAACGGGCGGGGAAATCCGGCGGGGAGCGAAGGGAGCGGAAATGAGCACGATGGAAGTGATGCCGGTGGCCGAAGGGCAGCGTGCGATGGCGCTGGCGATCGAGATCGTCGCCGATCGGGTCGGACGCTTGGCCGCGGAGGATCGTGAGTCGATGTTCCGGCTGTTTCGTGGGTTGGGGGAAACGCGGGACGAGGAGGAGGTCTCGTCGATTCTGGCGGCGATGCGGGAGATTCTCGGCGGGAAGCCGAGCGGGCTACGGCCGATGGTGGCGGGGGAGGAGGGACGGGGCACGCTGGCGAGGTGGAGGGCTTTTGTGTCGGCGAAGGTCCTGGCGGCGCGGAAGGCCGCGAAGTTGACACAGGTTCAGTTGGCCAGGAGGAGCGGTCTGCCACAGAGCCACATCAGCCGGATCGAGGCCGGTCGGCTCAGTCCGTCGCGGGCGACACTGGAGCGATTGGCCGAGGCGCTGGAAAGGCCGCTGGTGGACTTTGATCCATCAGGGGAGCGATGACGCGCCGGTTGGGGGCCGGGACGTTCGAGGCTGCGGGCATTTGGGTTCGGGGCGAGGCGTCGTCGTCCGGTCACGGGTTCATATCCGCGGGGGGAGGAATCGCTCTTCACGGTATTTCGAGAAGTAGTGTTGGACGCTCCGTTTGGCGATGTCGAACATGATGTCGCTCATTTCCGGGACGGTCCAGCGGCGGGGTCGGAAATAGAAGCTGCCGCGATCGAAGAGGTTTTCGGGGCCGACGGCGTGGAGGTGGGTTTGGTTGAGGCGGCCGAAGAGCGCGATGGTGGTCACTCGGTCGAGGATGGGGGAGTCGTGCTCGAAATCGCAGCCATAGCCGAAGCAGACGAAGGGGAAAATGGTCTCGGATCGCATCCCGGCGCGAAGGCCGATCACGTTCTTGCCAAGCCGTTCGATGGCGTTCCCCTTGGCCTGCTTGCCGAGTCCCTCGGTCAAGCGGCGGTCGTTGGTTCCCTGATTCTTGACCTCGGCGATGAGGATGGGAAAGGATTCGCCGTCATTGGCGACCATTCGCAGGATGCCGCCGTCGGGGCGAATCGCGCTGGACTGGAAATGGCAGTGGAAATCGACTTCGGGGAAGTGACGGCGAAGGTGTTCCACAATGTCGCAAAGGCGCCACTCGCGCTCATGGACGAGGGTGATGGGATGGGCGCGCCCAAGGCGTTCGATGACGGCTTGGAGGGCGACGGCGATGTCCTTTTCCTGTCGCTTGGAGGTGGTGTTGATGACCGTGCCGGCGCGGAGGACGCGAAGTTGTTCCTTTTTCGCCATGGGTGGGCCTCCGGCCGCGCTCAGTGGCGTTCCAAGAGGTAAAGGTGTTCCTTGACGTGGATGGAACGTCCCCGCAGGTTGCGGCTGCCGCGGAAGGTGTTGTAGAGGGTTTCGAAGGTATGGACGCGGCCATGTTTGCCGAGCAGGTCGTCGAATTGCCTTTGTGAGATGAATCCCTCGCTGTTGTAGGAAATCAGCAGGTGGGAGGCGGGGGTGTGCTCGACCAGATCCGTGAGGGCGTCGAGCGCGTCGGCGCGCTTGTTGTACCGGGAACGGCGCCACCCTTGGGCGATGCCGGAGATCGGGCTGAGTTCGCGGGGTTCGGCGTTGTCCACGATCAGGTTGAGCATGAAATAATTCGATCCGTAAGGATGTTGGTTGTAGGGCGGATCGAAATAGGCCAGATCCAGGTCCGGCAGCGATCGCACGAGGACATTGGCGTCGGCTTGGCGGACATCCACATCGCATTCGAATCGGCTGAATAGGGGAAACGGCAACAGGATGGGGCGAAGGATGCGTGCGAGGGCGTCGCGGTTTTGGCCGCCAAAGCGGCCGATGCCGTCGGTATCCTTGTAAAAACCCTTGAACACGCCGGAGGTGTTGTTGTGGACCGAGGCTTGGGCCAGCAGGGGGGCGAGAAGGAAGGGGCGGAGGTTGGACGGGCAGACGTCGATGGCGTGGCGCATCGAATCGAGCCGCATGGCGTTGTCGGTGGTGTAGAAGACGCGCTCGCCGGGCTGGATGTCGTCGTCGCGCCGGGGGGCATAGAGACGGCGGATGAATCCGTCGCGGACCGCAGGGGATTCGGCGGCGGCGGCGACGCGGGCATGGTGGAATTGGAGGGCCTGCACGTCGACTGCGGAGGCGTTGGCGAGATAACAGTCGCCAATCACCTTGGCGTAGGGTTCGAGGTCGTTGGAAAGGAGAAAAGCCGCGTGGCGTTTGAGGAAGCGGGAGACGACGCCGGAACCGGCGAAGGCGTCGAGGAGTCGCAATTTGTCGCGCCCCAGGCGCTTGTGGACCCGTTGGAGGGCTTGGTCGATGGTATGCAGGAGGGACCGCTTGTTTCCCAGGTAGGTGACGAGCTGCTCTTTGAGATAGCGCGGATCCTCCCCTGCCCAACCGGCGATGCCGGATGCATCCCACAAGGTCGGGTTCGCCAATGAAGCCATCACGTTTCCCAAGGATTGATGCCATCGCGAATCTAGCGATTGGCCGCGTCAAGGGCAATGGTGACTTTGAGGGTGAACGGTGAACCGGCCGGGTCCCCTCGCCCCGTTGACGGCGCGGCAGTTGATCGCGTCGGGCGCCTCTGGGGGTGAACCTGCCGTGATCCTCGCATTTGCTGCGACTCTTCCTCACCCTCCCAGCCACCCCCCCGCGAAACCGGCGCGGCGGAGGCCGGTGGCGATGGGGTCGCTGGCGCGGGTCAGGCGCCACAGCAGCCCGGAGCGGTGGTTTTCAATCATCAGGACGATGGGGCCTTGGTTGAGGCCGAGGTGCTCGGGGGCGACCCAGGGGTGGGTTGCGGGGTCGGCCTCGCCGGCGGCGGCGGCGAAGGCGGAGTTGAAGGTGGCGTGGAAGCCGTAGCGGTTGTCATTCCGCAAATCCAACGACTCGAAATGCCCGATCGCCGGCAGGACGATCTCGGGGGCGAAGGGCAGGGATGCGACCGTCGCCCACGGCGACAGGCTGCCGTCGTCGGGACCGTCGGGCACGCCGCGGGCGGCGTAACCGAGGAAATGGCGACGGTGATGGTCGATGACCTTGGTGGCCGGGCCGGGACCGTCGCTGGCGGTGAAACCCCAGGCATTTTCGCCGTAGCCGGGCCAGCCGCCGGGATTTTCGATGGCGTAGGCCCGCTGGATGTAGGCGGCTCGGCGGCTGTTCTGGAAATAGTCGATGCCCTTATCGCGCATGTAGGCGTCCTGGATGTCGCGCAGGTCGAGCCAGATGTGGGACAGTTGGTGGGTGAAGAGCGGGGCGCAATGGAGATATTCGTGGCCGAGGACGCTTCGCCACTGGTAGCCGGAGGTCCATTCGACATAACTTTCGGTCGGCAGGGGATGGGTGGGGGATCCGAGGCCGAGGATGTAGAGGATCAGCCCCTCGTTGTAGCCGCGCCATCGGGCGGGGAGGAAGCCGCATTGGGGTTTCCAGCCTTGGCTGAGAGTGGCGCCGCCGTCGCACGCCCAGTTCCAGTTGACGCGGGCATACAGGGTGTCGGCGAGGGATCGGATTTCCCGCTCATCGGGTGTGTCGGCGTCGAAGTATCGGGCGGCGGTGAGGGCGCCGGCGATGCAGAGGGCGGTGTCGACGGTGGACAGTTCGCAGTCGTTGGCCCGCCGTCCGGTGTGCATGTCGAGGAAGTGATAGAAGAATCCGTTGTGCCCGGTGGCGTCGGGCCCGGCGCCTTGGGGGGCGCCCTGCAGGAATCGGAGGGTGGCGCCGGTGATGGCGATGGCGGCGTCGCGCGACATCAGACCGCGCTCGACGCCGACGGGGTACGCCGACAACGCCATGCCGACGGCGGCGATGCTGGCGGGACTGTCGGTGCGGGTTCCATCGGCGACCAGTCCGTTGGCGGGGTTGGTCTCGCGCACGAAATAGTCGAACGCCTGGCGTTGGAGGAGTTCGATGGTTCGCAGGCCGCTGTGGGTGTCGCTCATGGTCGGTCCTCCCGGTGGGTGGCCGGCTCGATGGTGATGGCGACCACGGCGTGGGAGTGGATCGACAGCTCGAGGCGCAGGGTGGCCGATTCGTGGGTCCATTTCACCGGCTCGCGGAGGAGTTGGGAGGCCGCGTGGAGATGCTCGACCTGTTGCGGGGAGGGGTCGTGGGGACGGTTCATTTCCGTCCACACGCGTTTGGCGTTGGCGTGGGTGTCGTCGATGCGCTCGACATATACATCGTGCGGCGGCGGCACATTGGCCAGGCGGATCTCGACGGATTCGGTGTCGATGGGGCGCTGGGGCAGGGCGTGGTTGGTGAGCATGACGACGACGCGCCCGCGATCATCGCGCGTGACCCAGGCATCGACGGTGTGGTGGGCGCCGTCGATCAGGAAAGCGCGGTCGCCGAGCCGGCCGAGCAGCTCGAAGGCGCGGTACGCGGGTTTGGCGACGCCTTGGAGGGTCAGCAGTCCGAATCCGCCTTGGAACGCGGTGGCGGGCATGAAGTTTTCCTCGAAGATGTCGCTGAAGGCCCAGTATGAATAGGCGCGGACCAGCCCGCGGGCCTCGAGCATGGTCTTGACGATGGCGGCGGCGGCGTAGGGTTCATCGTGCAGCGGGTCGCGGGGACTCGAGGAGGTGTTCCACTCGGTGTAATGGACGGGCAGCGGGTCGGCCTTGCGGTGGGTGTCCTGCGCCCACTCGCGGAGGATGCTCCGCCGGCTGTCGGCTAGCTGGGCTTCGGTGTCCTGGTCGGTGGCGCCGAGGGCGTCGGTGGGATAGTGGTGGGTCGAGATGAAATCGACGGGGACATCGTTGTCGCGGCAGAATGCGATGAACTCGTCGATCCACGCGTTGTTGGCGGTGGCCGGTCCGCCGACGGCCAGCTCGGGGTCGAGGGCCTTCAGGGCGCGGGCGGTGGCGGCGTAGAGGTTGAAATAATCATCGCGGGTTCCGGTCCAGAACGATTTGATGTTGGGTTCGTTCCAGACCTCGAAGAACCACGATCGCACCTCGTCGCGGCCATATCGGTCGATCCAGTGGGCGACGAGTCGGTGGATGAGGGCGGCCCACTCGTCCATCTTTTTGGGCGGGGTGACATTGGCGCCATAGTGGAAGACGGTTTGGTCGCCGGAGGCCAGGGCGGTGGGCATGAAACTGAGTTCGACGAAGGGCTTCATGCCGACCGAAAGCAGGGAATCGCAGATGGTGTCGGCGTTGTAAAACGAATCGAGGGGCTTGCTTTTTTCGCGCATGAGCGTGCCCATGTCGTCGCTGAGCAGGCCGTGGAAACGGACGTAGCGGAACCCCAGTTCGCGGTGGCAGCGGGTGAGTTGTCGTTGCCAGTCGGCCCGGAGGGCGAGGGTGGCGTGGCCGCTGCCGACGGTGTGTTTCCAGAAGTGCGTGAGCGGAGCGGAGGGCGTCGAAAGGTCGCAGCGGAAGACGAGGGTTCCCATGGGGGGGTCGCTCCTTCGGCCGTCCGGGGCGACGCGGGGCGACGACGGGCGGGCGGTTCTCAGTATTTCAGGCCGTTGCCCCTGGTGTGGGTGAACGGCTTGGCGTCGGTCATGGCGTGGGCGGCGGTGATGGCGCCGACGAACAGGTCGTGGTCGGTGGCCGACGGGCGAATGTCGAGCAAATCGCATTCCAACGCGCCGGCGCAGGCGGTGGGCAGGGGGATGCCGTTGGCGCCGACGAGGGTGTCCAGGCCGTCGAAGGCGCCGGGTTCGGGGGTGCCGCGGGCGAAGCGTTTCATGAGCGTGGTGTCGTTCTCGGCGAGGATGCAGAGGGAGAACTTTTTGTCGCGTCGGATGATCTCGCCGATGGGGCGCCCGACGGCGATGGCGACCGAGAGGCTCGGCGGCGCGAAGCCGGCCTGCTGGACCCAACTGGCGAGGATGGCGCCGGCGTCG
>JBBSAF010000061.1:0-11590 GCA_038252525.1 Tepidisphaerales bacterium | reverse complement strand
GTTTCCCCATGCCAGCCATCCTGACGAATCCAATTTTCTGGGACAAGAAAGTCCGCATCGCCCTGCTCACGTTGGCGACCTACATGGCCCTCTGCTGATCCCCGCATGAAGCGAGGGTCCGCCGCCGCCTTGCGATTATTGGCCCGTTGCGATCGCTTCCTTCGCCCGCGCCGCGGCCATCTCGTGCTCGCGCTTTTTGCGGCCGGCGTCGTCGGTGGTGCGGCGCGACGCGGCCTCGGCGTACTCGGCGCGGGCGCCGGCGGCGTCGATCTCCCCAGCCGGAGTCGCCTTGTCGGTCAGGATCGTCAGCTTGTTGTCCTTCATCTGCGCCACCCCGCCATCGACGAAAAAGTTCTCCTCGGTCCCATTGGGCAGATCCAGTCGCAGCGGTCCCAGCCCCAGCTTCACCAACAGCGGCGCGCGATCGGTGAGAATCCCCAGCAACCCGTCGTGGGCCGGGAGAATGACCTGTTTGACCGATCCCCCGAACGCCTGCTGTTCCGGCGTCACCACCACACATTCAAAGGCCATGATTTTCGCTCCGATCGCCTTGGGTTTCCGACGCCCGCGAGTGTAGACCGACGCGCCGGAGGCGTCAACGAACGACGGAGATGTCGGGGTGACACTTCTATTTGAGTTAAGAGGGTGACATTCCCATCTCTTTACAACAGAACGACGGGTTGTTGGAAACGCGACGACACCCCGCTATGATGAACCCACGCGGTCGCCGGGAATGGCGGCCGGGAACGATGCAAGGGTCGGCTGCGAACCAGGTCAGGTCCGAGAGGAAGCAGCCTTCAACAGTCCCGGCCTTGTGCCGTCGCACTCCCGGTCGCCTTCCCCGGCGACCGTTTTTTGTTGCACGGTCCCGACTGCCCGCTGGTGTCTCGACAGGATCGCCCCACCCCGTTAAGTTCCCCCCCATGACCGCGATCGGCAAGTCGTTTCTGGTGCAGCGCTTCGCCCGGCTGACCTTCGGGCCATACTCCCTGCTCGGCTACTCGGTCGCCGGCGAGGAAACCGTCGTGCAGGCGCCCGAGCTCAACGTCTGCTTCGACATCGGGCGGGCCCCGATGTTCGCCCTCACCAGCGACATCGTCTGCATCAGCCACGCCCACATGGACCACATCGCGGGATTGGGTTTCTACCTGTCGCAGCGACACTTCCAGGGGATGAAGCCCGGCACGATCATTTGTCCCCGCGAGCTCGTCCGCCCCATCGACGCGCTGCTCAGGTGTTGGCGCGATGTCGAGCGCCAAGGCACGCCCTACACGCTCGTCGGGCTTGCCCCCGACGAGGTGCACGAGGTCCGCCGCGACTTCATCATCCGCGCCCTCCGCACCCACCACGGCGCGCCCAGCCTCGGCTATGCCCTGGTGCAGGTCCGCGAAAAGCTCAAACCCGAGCTCATCGGCACCCCCGGTCCGCAACTTGCCTCCATGCGCAAGGAGGGGATCGAAATCCAATATCGCCTCGAGGTTCCCCTGATGACGTATCTCGGCGACACCGCCGCCGGACCGGTGTTCGAGCATCCCGATGTCATCAACGCCGAAATCCTGCTGACCGAGTGCACGTTCTACGACGACGACCACATCACCCGCGCCAAGGCCGGCAAGCATCTGCACGTCGATGCCCTCGCCGAGATCGTGCCGACGCTCAAGAACAAGCACATCGTGGTGTTGCACGTCTCCCGGCGCACCGGCATCGGCCGGGCGTGGCACGTGCTGCGCAAGCGCGTGGGCGACGAGCAAATGGAGCGAATCCACTTCCTGATGGACTTCGAGGGATCATCCGAGGGCGGCGACATGGACGACGCGGTGGACCCCGGCGCCGGGCAATGACCCGCCGCCCGCGCCGGTGTTCAACCGGCGGTACATGACCCGCCCCCCGCGCCGCTGTTCACCCTGCAATTCATGACCCGCCCCTCGTGCCGCTGTTCAACCGGCGCGTCATGGCCCGCTCCCCGCGCCCCTGTTCAACCGGCGAATCATGCCCCCCGGCAAGCCGACGACGGCGGGGCTTCCAAAACCCATCGGCGACTTTCCACTGTCGCGCGGGCACTTCTCCCGCATTGGCGCCTCGCACCCTGCGGTTCGCGGACCGGTGCGGCAGGCGTCTGCATTCAGGCCAATCCCGCCGCCGCCAGTTCCTCACGGGCGATTTTCACCCAGCGACCCAATCGCTCGGGTTGGTTTTCGACGGTGTGGGTGTCCTTCATGATCAGCTCGAGGTTGCGGCCCCCGGTCGCCGCCAAAGTCCGCCGGATGTCCTTGCGAATCTCGGTTTCGTTGAATCCCACGCAAACGTGGGCCGGTTGGGGCTTGCGGCTGAAGATGTATTTCCCCGCCAATCGCTCGGCGAGGACCTCCTGGTTGGCCGAGGGTGCGACCGAGAGTCGCCGCAGGCGGGGAATCTTCGCCAGCACCGGGTCGATGCGGTGTTCGAGGCCCTCGCAGCAGCCGTAGCAGTTCAGGCCGAACTTCTCGAGCAGCGGCAGTTGATAGGGGAGGATGAACTCCTCGAACATCGAGCCGGAGATGCCGACGGTCACTTGGCTTTCGGCGAAACCCCAGCGCTGCGAGAGTTTCAGGCCGCCATCATGCGGGCCGAAGTCCCCGAGTTCGGCGCTGGCGCCGACGCCGCCGGAGCTGACGTAGCTGTTGCCGAGGGAGTTGGGGGTGAGCAACCCCTCGCGCTCGTGCCACTCGATGAACGCCATGGCCTCATCGCGGAGGAACGCCATCAGTCGATGGAGCTGTTCGGGCTGGTCGTACATGGCGAGCATGAGCGGTTCCATGCCGACCATCTGGGCCGCCTCGGCCGTCAGCCCCAGCGACCACCAGGGGAAATGCCCGATGCGGGCCGGCAGCAGGTCGCCGAAGGCCTCGTTGACGCGTTCGACGGCTTGGCCGGTCCAGTCGCGGTCGACCGACAGGGATCGGTAATGGAGCTTGTCGATGTCGCGCTCCAGGTCGCGCAAGGGGGGGTCCCAGGAGTAGCTGCCTCGGTTGTCGCCGAAATGGCGGGGGATTTGGACGCCGTAGTCGCCGACCGACACCCGCCAACCGATGTCGAACCACGGGTCGATGATCTGGTCGTCGGCGATCCTCTCCGCCTGGTGGAGCCGCTCGCGCAGGACCTTCTCGACCCATTTCCAGAAGGGATCGACGCAGGCTTGCGGAAGCGTGGGATGGATCTCATCCCATGCCCCCTCGGGAAAACACAGCACCATCGGGCGATCGCCGCGCAGGGCGTTGTGGGCGATCCAGCGGGATCGGCGTTGGTCGTTCTCCGGTTGGTCGGCCAGCCGGCGCAGTCGCGCCGCCATCGCCCGCACGATCGCGCGGTCGGCGCCATCGGTCCCGTCAATCATATTGGCCATATTTGTCCACGCAATCGATGATGAACTTGTAGGTCTCGAGGCTCACCTGCGGCGGCACCGAGTGGTCCGAGTGGTAAACGTACCCCTTGCCCGCCTTGCCCGCGTCCAGTTTCGCCTTGATCTCGGCCGCGATCAAGTCCCGATCGTTGGTGGCGTACTGCATGACGTCGCAGTTTCCGAAAAACGCCAGCTTGTCGCCATACATCGGGATCAGCTTGCGGATATCGACGTGCGCCTTGGCCTCCAGCGGCTGGAGGCAGTCGAAACCGGCCTCCAGATACAGATCCATCACCCCGTTGATGTTGCCGTCGGTGTGATAGATGAACTTCATGTTGTGCTTGTGCGCCCAATCGGCCATGCGCTTGTGGTCCGGCCAGATCAGCTCCTTGTACATCGCCGGCGAACACAGGGTGGCGTGGTTGAACGCCATGTCGCCGTAGATGAACACGCCGTCGGGCTGGATGCCGGTCTCCATCACCAGGTCGAAGTTCCGCAGCACGATGTCGGTGAAGGTCCGCGAGATGTCCATGACCCACTCGGGGTCCTCGGCCATGGCGATCAGCACCACCTCGTCGCCGATGATCTGCCGGGTCTCCTCGAAGCTCTCGACGCCGGTCAGATGGCACCAGCGGCCCTTGTCGCGCCCCTCCTTCAGGTGTCGCACATAATCGGCGGGATTGAGCTGCCTCCAGTTTTTCAGCAGCGCCGGCTTGAACCGGGTTTCCCAGGCCTCGCGGCCGTCGCACTCGAAGCCGATGTGCTCGGGGGTGCCGCTCTTGTGCTTCCAGTAGCGGGCGATGCGCCCGTTGCTCTCGCGGATCACCTTGGTTTCGGCGTCCTCGCTGATGAGTTTCTCATCGCCGGGGAAACACTGCGGCCACAGCCACCCCATGGCGTGGATGTCGGTGTGCACCAGTTGCGTCAGCACGTCCTCGTAGCCGCCTTGGAACCCCTCCTCCTGGAATCGGGTGATGGTCTCGCCCCAGAACGATTCGTGCCGGGGCACGCGGTCCTGGTCTTGCCGTCGGAACATCCGCTTCATCCGCTCGCGCCCGTCCATCGTCGGCTTGCCCATGTGCATGATCCTTTTCAATGTTCCTACGCGGGCGGATCGAGATACACCCCGTGCTCGCGCCAAACCTTCAGCATCAGTTCGTATCGCGCCAGCCGCATCCCCGTGTAGATGCAGTTGCTGGTGGAGAAGATATACCCGCCGCCGGGCATCCCGTGTTCCAACGCATACCGGGTGGATTCGATCACCTGTTCGTCGGTCCCGGTGTCCATCAGGCCGCAGTTGACGTTGCCGATCAGGCACACCTGGTCGCCGCAGCGTTTTTTCATCTCCGCCATGTCGATGCCCCCCTGCGGATCGAGCGAATGCAGCGCATGCGGCTTGGCGGCCAGCAATGGGTCGAGGATCGGCAGGATGTTGCCGTCGGTGTGCTTGATGACGTAAAAGCCGAGATCCCGATACCCGCGAACCAACTCCGCCAGATACGGCGCTACGAACTCCGAAAACTGCTCGGGCGAGAGGAACGGACCGGTGTTGAAACAGTAATCCGAGCAGAGGGCGAAGCCGTCCAACCCGCCGGCCTTCGCGTGCCGCTCGGCCTCGGCCAAGTGCCATCGCACGCGCTCGGCGGCCTCCCGCTTCAGCCCCTCGGGATCGTCGATGAGGCGATAACTGAACTCCGTCACCGCCGCGCCTCCGGGGATCCCGAAGGTGGCGTCGCCGTGTTGCATGATGAAGTATTCATCGCCGGATAGCTCGCGGACGATCTCGATGAGCCTTCGCGTCTCGTCGAACCCATCGGGGTTGGGGTGGATGAAGATGGCCGAATGTCCGAACCGCCGCGCCGTCGCCACATACAGCCCCGCCATGTCGCGCCGATGCAGCTCCCGCTCGCGCTCCTCCATCTGCAACCACTGTCCATAATGTCGATGCGACGGATGCACCTTGCCGAAGGCCTCCATGGTCGGGAAGAAGACCAGCTCGAAATGAGGGACCAGCCCCGCGATGGGCCGGCGTTCGAGGCACGCGATGAACCGCTCCCTTGGTGTCATGTCCGATTCCACCTTTCGTGAGGGAGCGGATCGCCCCGCTAGAGCCCGTATTCCGACGCCACGAACCGCCCGGTGTCGACCTGGCCCATCATTTGTCCGATGAAGGCCGACTCGTCCTCGGGCAGTTCCTCGACCGACCGGGCGATCATATCCAGATACGGCATCTCGCGCTCTCCGAGCTCGAGCTCGCCGGCCTCCACGCCCTCGCGCAGGAGCCGCACCGCCGTCAGGGCCGCGGCCCGGCCGGCCGAGTAGTCGTCCTTGGCCGACACCATCGCCTTGGCGATCTCGACGCAACTGGCGGGGGTCAACACGTATGCCTGCGGGTCGAGACCCGCGTCCGAGGCCACCATCCATCGCCGCAGCGACTCGGCCGACGAGCGCCCCTCGCCCAGCGCTTGGTTCATGAGCCGGCAGTCATAGACCAATTGTTCCAGCGAGATCGTGGGGGCCATGCCGCCCAGGAGCTTGACGTTCTGGACCGACTCGTTGCTCCAGGTGTCGCAGGAGGCGGCGGCAATGTTCCCCAGCGGGCTGAGGTGGGCGCACGCGGCGCTCTTGCCCTCCATCGCCATGGGGAAACCGGTGATGGCCTTGAGGATGGGGTTCTCGTAGCCGCAATCCTTGCCCGGCCCGACCGCGCCGCACTCATAGGCCACCAAGGATCGCACCGCCGTGACCGCCCGCACCACCGCCGCGAAAACGCGGGAAATCAGCTTCTGCTCGGCCAGCACCATGGCGGTGTTGCCGAATCCGCAGGCGGTGTCGCCGGCGGCGGTCGCGCCGCGGCGATCGGCGATCTTGCCGATCTCGGTCCACAGGTGGCGCATGTCGCGCGACCCCATCACGCACAGCCCGAACAGCACGCCGGGCATGTCCCCCATGGTCAGGGCCTCGTCGTGGACCTCCTTGCCGCCGACCGACTCGATGCTGAGCAGCTCGGCGCCGGCCTGGGCGCAACGGTCGAAGGTCTCCAGCAGGCTGTCCCAGTATCGCCCGCTGCGGATCAAGGGGGGCTTGGCGAACTCGCGGATGTCGGTGGGCGTCACCCGCAGCACGCTTTTCAGCCCGTGTTTGGCGTGGGCGTCCTCCATGGCGTCGGCGAGCAATTTCGTGATGTCCACCGCCCATTGCGGCTCGATGGTCATCGGCGGCAGGGTCTCGAACTCGACCACCAGCCCCGGCGGGCGAAGCTCCACCGCCCGTTTGAGCGCCCCGGTGATGATCTGTCGGTACTGGTCCAGCACCGCCGGCATGGTGGCGGCCTCAACCGACATCGTGGGGAGGGTGAAGTTCAACTCGGGATACACCATCCCGCCGCCGATCACCATCCCGCGCCGGGTCGTCAGCGGTTTGGGGGAAATCCCGAATATGAGGTCCTTGGGATCCGCGATGCTCAATTCCGAATAGCGTGCCATGGTTCCGGTCTCCAATCAACAGAGCGCCGTCCAGCGCGAAACCCCCTTCATATCCCCTCCCCCGCGCGCACACCCACCGCTCCCCCATTGCTGTTCCTTACCGGCAACTGGCAACTGGCAACTGGCAATTGCCAACCGCCCCTATCCCACCAGCGTCCGCACGATGTCCACGGCGCTGGCCGCGTCGGCCGCGAAGCCGTCGGCGCCGATTTCGGTGGCGAAGGCCTGGGTGATCGGGGCGCCCCCGATGACCACCTTCACATCTTTCATGCCCGCCGCCCGGATGGCCGACACCGTCTGCTTCATCGCCGGCATCGTCGTCGTCAGCAAAGCGCTTAGCCCCACGATCTGGGCGTTGTGCTCCTTGGCCGCGGCCACGAACTTCTCGGCCGACACGTTGGTGCCCAAATCGACCACGGCGAAGTTGGCGCCCTTCCACATCATCGCCACCAGGTTCTTGCCGATGTCGTGCAAGTCGCCCTGCACCGTGCCGATCACCGCGGTGAACGCCGGCTTGATCCCGGCCTTGACCAGTTGCGGCTCGAGCAACGCCATGCTCTCCTTCATCGCCCGCGAGGCAATCAGCATCTCGGGCACGAAGATCTGGTTGCATTGGAACTTGCGTCCCACCTCGTCCATCGCCGACACCATGGCATCGAGCATCGAGCGGGCCTCCACGCCCTCCTCGATCGCCGCCTTGGTGAGCTTGGTGGCCTCGGTCCGGTTGCCCTTCTTGATCGCTTCCGTCAAACCGTTCAGATCCGCCATGTGCTTCTCCTGGTAAAATCATTGTCCGGCATGGTTCACACCGGACGACTCGGATACAATCATCTTAAATGCCCGACCACGGCTTACAAGCGGGGTGTTTGGATTTTAGCCTGAAACCGCCCTGTCTACTGCCGCAGGCACGGGGCGAGATGCGGACTTCAAGTTACACAAGTTATTGACTATAATGGACTTGCAATGATACCAGCACGCTTCCGACTCCCCATTGCCTCACCCCCCGCCCAGGGTCGCGGTCGGATGCGATGAGGCCCGCCAACCGGGCCGGTACGATGGATTCCGTGCATCGAACGATCAATTTTGGATATGCCCCATGGCCCCCAATGACCCCGTCACCCGGCTTGATGTCGTTTCCCATCAAGCCTCGCAGCGTCTCGACATCGCCACTTCGGAGGTCAAGCACACCCTCGCCGACATCCTGCGCCGCAACGGCATGCCGCTGAACACCCGCTGCGGGCAGCGGGCCTTGTGCGACGGCTGCATCGTCGAGTTGACCGCCGGCGCCTTGCGCCACACCGACGACCGCCTCGTCACCGCGTCGCCCGAGGGCGCCCCCCTCGCCGTCCGCGCCTGTGAACACCGGCTGGTTCCCCGGCAACACACCGCCATCGCCATCCCGCCGCGATCGGCCTTGGCGTACCAGCCGCAGGTCGTGACCGACTTCCGGCTGAACGTCTCGGCCGCCCACGACCCGGTGTGGTTGCAAATCGAACTGCCCGCCACCGCCGACTCGCCGGAGGCGATTCTCGCGTTCGTGCGCGAGCGCCATCCGCAATTGCCGGTGCGCCTCGGCCACCCTTCGACCGCCCATCCCGGCGCCCCGACCCGTTTCGCCACCGTCGAACACCGCATCGACCATCTCGCCGTGACCCACCTGTCGGCCCACCGCGAGGAGCACCCCCTCGGGTTGGCGATCGACATCGGCACCACCACCGTCGCGGTCATGTTGGTCGATCTGCTCACCGGCAAACCGCTCGCCCGCGCCGCCGGATTCAACCAACAGATGCACCTCGGCGACGACGTGCTCACCCGCATCAACCTGTGCACGCACGATCCGGCCAATCTCGACCAACTCCGCCGGGCGGTGACGACCCAAACGATCCTGCCGCTGATCGACGAGGCCCTCCGCCACGCCGGCGCCCGGCGCGACCAACTGAAGGCCGCCGTCATCGCCGCCAACACCACCATGCTCCACCTGTTCGCCGGTGTCGATCCCACATCGATGGGGGTCGCGCCGTTCACCGCGCCGTTCCTCGACCATCGCATCGTCGATTTGGCGGAGGTCGCCGACGACGCGTTCCATCTCCCCTGCCACCTGCTGCCCGGCGCGGCGGCCTATGTCGGCGCCGACCTCACCGCCGGCGTGCTGGCCAGCGCGCTGCTCTACGATGAGGGACCGAGCCTCCTGGTCGATGTCGGTACCAACGGCGAGATCATCCTCAAATCCGGCGACCGCCTCTTCGGCGCCGCCACCGCCGCCGGACCGGCCTTCGAGGGTGCGGGGCTGTCCTGTGGCATTCGCGCCGGCGACGGCGCCATCAGCCATGTCGGGCTTTGGGCCAGCCCCTTCCGCATCGACGTTCAGCAGATCAACCCCAACGGCCAGGCGCCCATCGGCATCTGCGGCTCGACCTATATCGACTTCCTCGCCCAGGCCCGCGGCATCGGACTGCTCGGCGAAACCGGGCGATTCGACCTCGACGCCGTTCCCGGCGCCGCGGGCCACATCGTCGCCCACGGCCAAAACGACTTGGCCTTCCGCGTCGCCTTCGGACAGGGAAAGCGCGAAATCGTCATCTCCCAGCGCGACATCGCCCAACTGCTTCCGGCCAAGGCCGCCATCGCCGCCGGCATCCTGACCTTGATGAAACAAAAAAAACTCAAGCCCGCCGACATCGCGCGGCTGTATCTCGCCGGCGGGTTCGGCGCCCACATCAACGCCGCCAACGCCATCGCCTCGGGGCTGCTTCCCGGTTTCACACCCCAACAGATCGTCCCGGTCGGCAACACCAGCCTCGCCGGCGCCTATCTGGCGCTCATGGACAAAAACGCCATCGCCGACATCGCCGGCGCCGCCCGGCGGATCGAGATCATCGAACTCAATCTCGATCCTGGTTTCGAGGATGTTTTCATCGACCAACTCTCCCTGCCGTGATCGCCATCCGCCGACGGTCGGCCGCGATCAGCACCGCCAGGATCAGGTAGCACCCCGGCACCAGGTAAAAAGCCGCCCGCAGCCCGAATCGGTCGCCGATCACGCCCATCACCCAGGTCAGCACACCGCACCCCGGCACGCCCGCGCACGACAGCAGCACCAGCAGCATCGTGCCATCCAGCCGGTCGAGCCGGTCCACCGCGTGGCTCTGCACGCTCGGCCAGAACGGCGCCGTCGCCAGCCCCGCGACAAACAGCACGCCGAACAGCGCCCACAGATTCGTCAGCGTCGGAATCCACAAGGTGACGACCGTTCCCGCGATCGCCGCGATGAGGATCAGCCGACGGAGATGCTGTTGATCGACCCAATATCCCGCGGCGCTCCTCCCGGCGAACATCCCGGCCGCGAAACACGCCGTCCCCGCGCCGCCGGCCCACGCGGCGTCGACGAAGTTCAGTTGGATGTAACTGGCGGTCCAGAATGTCAGGCAGAACTCCCCGCCGCCGGCGACGAACATCGCCGCGAAATAGAGCCAGAATCGCGGGGTGGCCAGGATCCGCCGGCCCTGTTCCGCGACGATCCGCCAGCCGATCGGTTCGGGATGTTCGGGGTACTTCCGCCCGCGCCGGCGCGGCAGCAGGATCATCGCCGCCGCGACCGCCCCCGCGGCGCTGGCCGTCGCCACCGCGAGGCGCCACGACACCCCGGCGCTGATCGCCCACCCCGCCGCCAACACGGTGATGACGATCCCCACCGACCAGAACGAGTGGGCGAAGTTGATGTACCGTCCGGGTTGTTCGGGATGCAACGCCGCCACGAACGGTGTGGCGATCCCCTCGATCCCCCCCTCGCCGATCCCCGCCACGAGCATCGCCAACAGCAAAATCCCGTAACTCGGCGCAACCGCGCACAATCCGATCCCCGCGCACATGATCGCCACCGAAACGCCGGTCGTGCGTCGCTTTCCCCAGCGACCGGCCGCGAATCCGCATATCAGCATCGACGCGACCATCGACGCCGTTCGCGCCAGGTGCAGTCCCCCCGCCGCCCCCATTCCCCCGGCGTCCAAGGCGAAGTGCAAATCCGTCGCCAGCGCCACCAGCGCCACCGGCACCACCACCGACCCCGCGGCGTATGCCGCGAACGACAAAAACGCCGCCAGGTCATATCGTCCAAACCGCATCGCCCGCATGGCGCCGATCATCGCCACCGCCGTCCAAATCGCCAGCCGCCTCCCTGTCCGAGGGTCCGCGGGCACCCCGCGCCCGCCATGCAAAGGGGGATCGCAAGGAGGGCTGTAGCAAGCAAGGCAATGACTCGCGATGGGCATTCGATGTCGGTTGCTGAGTTTGGCTGTCACATGGCGGGCTGTCGCAAGAAAGGCGATGACGCCCCCCTCGTCGACGGCTATCATTCCCCCGTCGTGAAACCCAAGCCCATCGCCCAGTTCGACCCGCCCCCCCAAAAGTTCGCCGCCATCCACCGCGCCCTCTTGGCCGGGCTGCTCTCCAACGTCGGCCAGAAATCCGAGAACCACGAATACGCCGGCGCCCGCGGCGGCAAGTTCTCCATCTTCCCCGGATCGGCGTTGTTCTCCCGCGATCCCAACTGGGTCGTCGCCGCCGAACTCGTCCACACCGCCAAGCTCTACGCCCGCACCGTCGCGGCCGTCGAGCCGCAGTGGATCGAATCCGCCGGCGAACATCTCATCAAGCGAACCCACACCAATCCCCGCTGGCAGGAAACCTCCGGTCATGTCGTCGCCGACGAGCGGGTCACGCTTTTCGG
>JBBSAF010000060.1:0-11663 GCA_038252525.1 Tepidisphaerales bacterium | reverse complement strand
TTGTAGCTCAGTCGCCCCCGGCGATACTTGTAGCTCAGCCGCCCCCGGCGATACTCGTAGCTCAGCCGCCCCCGGCGATACTTGTAGCTCAGTCGCCCCCGGCGATACTTGTAGCTCAGCCGCCCCCGGCTGAGTGAAGGGGGGTTGGCGTGTCAACGGGGATACGGCCGAGGGCGGTTGTGCCCCGTCCATCTTGGTGCGAGCGTAGTCAAGGGCGAGAGTGGACTTGTGCACAACAACGGTGCGCCTCACCGCCGCATCCTCCGTGAGAGGGCGGAGGCGTGACGCCATCGCCGGGTCGCACGGCATCGCGGTTTCGCCCGTCCACCTTGGCCCCGTTACCCATGCCTTGGGCATCCCCCCATTGGCTGCCGCTTGTTTGCACATGGGGATTCGACGGTGGTTCATGTTTTCACGGGGGAGCTTTTCGGGCGGTCGAATCGTGTCGTAAACGCAAAGCAGGCGATTATCACCCGAAAAAACGGCCACATCACGCCGTCGCCGCGGTCCCGGCATCGCCTTCCCCCGCTCCGGCCGCCTCGTGGCACGCCCTTTGACATGCAGGTTTTACGAAAGGACGCCGACGACGGCAAGCCAAGCGCCCCGCAGAGACCCACCGGGATCGGAACCGGGCACCCCGACGGAAACTCCCCGCCGCTTCGTCCGGCGATCCAACGAGCCTCGTTTCCTCCTCCGCCGGGCCGAACGGCATTTCCCCTCCGCCGTGCGGCCTCTTTTTCATCCCGCGAGCCTTGCCCCACCGCGGCGCCCCGCGCCCGCGCGGAAAGCGGCGCACCGCCAGCTCGCACTCGCAACTCGCAACTCGCAACTCGCCTCTGCCAACCACCAACCACCAACTGCCCACTCCCTCATCACGTCAATCCAGCGACTGCGGGGGCATGGCCTCGACGATTCGACGCGCGGTGCGTACGGCGGCCAGCCCGTCTTGCACATCGCAGACCGGCCTTTCCCCCGTGCGGACGCTGTGGATGAACGCCTCGAGCTCCGCCCGGATCGGCTCGATGTCGTCGATCGCCAGTTCCTCGATGTGGACCAGCTCGCCATAGTTGAGCTGCGACAGATCGTCGATCTCGCCGGATCGTATCTTCGCCACCGCCGAGCGGATGGCCGACAGGTTCTCCGTCCGCCGGGCGACCATGGCGTGTTTCTTCTGATAGTCCAACGACACATAGGCGTCGGGACTGAACACCCGCAATCGGCGCTCGGTCTTCAGCGCCAGGCGCGAGGCCGTGAGGTTGGCCACCACGCCGTTGGCGAAGGTCAGCCGGGCGTTGGCGACATCCTCGACGACGCCGATGACGCTCACCCCGGTGGCGTCGATGCGCTCGACGGTCGAGCCGGCGAGCTTCAGCACGATGTCGATGTCGTGGATCATCATGTCCAGCACCACGCCCACGTCGATGCTGCGGAACGTCAACGGGCTGATGCGCGTCACCTCGATGAATCGCGGCTTGATCTCCAGCCGGTCCATCGCCCGCACCGCCGGGTTGAATCGCTCGATGTGCCCCACCTGCACCAGCGCCCCCGATTCGGCGGCCCACGCCGCGATCGCCTCGCCGTCGGCGACATCCTTGCTCAACGGCTTCTCGATCAACAGGTGAATCCCGCGCCTCAGGCACGGCTCGGCCAAGGTCGCATGGAAGTTCGTGGGCACGGCGATGGTCGCCGCGTCGATCCGACCCAACAGCGCGTCCAGATCCGAAAACGCCTCGCATCCGAACGAATCGGCGACGGCGGCGGCGGTGTCGGCGTCGGCGTCGAACACCCCGACGAGGTTCACCCCCGGCATCTGCGAATAAACCCGCGCGTGCAGCCGGCCCATCCGGCCGCAGCCGAGGACCGCGACGTTGGGACGAACGGGATGACCGATGGAGTGGCTCATATCGCGGCGCTTTCGATTTTGGGTGGACCGGGACGATTCGCCCGTCAATGCCCGCGCAGGCCTTCCAGATACCGCCCGTGGGGGTGCAGCGCGCGGCGCTTCAGCGATTCGATGATGCCGCGGGTCAGCGGATGCAAATCCGCCCGGGACTCCAGTTCGCGGATGGCGGCGGCCATCGGCGGGCGACCGTCGCGGACGAACAGGTCGTGGACGATCTTCTCCAGCAGGTCGATGTCGTCCTGCCCGTACCCGTTGCGGGCCAGGCCGACGGAGTTGGCGGCGCGGACGCGGTCGCCGTCATCGACTTTCACAAACGGCGGCACATCGCGCCGGATGCGGGCATAGCCGGCGACGTAGGCCAGCTCGCCGACGGTGACGTAATGGTGCAGCCCCACGCCGCCCATCATCGACACGCGGTCGCCGATGTGCACGTGCCCGGCGAGCATGACGTTGTTGGCCAGGACCAAATGGTTGCCGAGCTGCCCGTCGTGACCGACATGGACATTGACCATCAGCAGGTTGTGGTCCCCCAGTCGGGTGATGCCCCCGCCGCCGGCGGTGCCGCGGTGGATGGTGACGGCCTCGCGCAGGTGGTTGTGGTCGCCGATGACGACCTGGGTGGGTTCGCCCTTGTATTTCAGGTCCTGCGGCGGGGCGCCGATCACGCAGTTGGGGAACAGGATGTTGCCGGCGCCGAGGGTGGTGTGCCCGATCACGGTGACGTTGTTGAGCAGGCGGGTGCCGGCGCCGATGCTCACGTTCGCGCCGACGACGCAGAACGGTCCGACCTCGACATCGTCGGCGAGGCGGGCTTGGGGATCGATCACGGCCAGGGGGGAGATCTTGGGCATTTTATCCACTAAACGGGTTCGGCATCGACCAGCATGAACTTGATGTCCGCCTCCGCCGCCAGCTTGTCGCCGACGAAGGCCTTGCAACGCACATGTCCGGTGCGGCTTTTGACGCGCACGGCCAGCGCTTCGAGGATCAACTGATCGCCCGGGACGGCCGGATGGCGCAGCTTCACCTTATCCATGGACAGCAACACCGCAAGTTTGCCGGTGTGTTCGAGCTTCTGGCTCAGGAGGATTCCCCCCAGTTGCGCCATCGCCTCGACGATCAGGACGCCGGGCATGATGGGGGCGCCGGGGTAGTGACCTTGGAAGAAAATCTCGTTGAAAGTGATGTTCTTGATCCCGATCGCCTTCTGGTCCCCCTGGATCTCCAGCACCCGGTCGACCAGCAGCATCGGATAGCGGTGGGGGAGAATCCGCTGGATCCGACGGATGTCCAGCGCCGCCGGACGCGACAGCAGATCCTCGCGTGCCCCGGCGGCGTCCTGTTCCAGCAGCCGACGGGCCAACAGGTGATTGAGGGCGTGCCCGCTCTTGTGGGCGACGATCCGACCGAACACCGGACGCCCGGTGAGATACAAATCGCCGATCAGGTCGAGGATCTTGTGTCGGGCGCATTCGTCGGCGAACCGCCAGGCGTTGTCGATCGGCCCGTCGGGGGCGATCACCAGCAGCTCCTTGGGCGACAGATGTTGACCCAGCCCCATCGCCCGCAGGTGTTTGGCCTCGGCCTCGAACACGAACGTCCGCGCCGGGGCGAGTTGGGCCGCGAAATCCCCCACGCCCAGCTCGAAGGCCAGGGTCTGACGCCCGATGGGGGCGTCGGCCTCGAAGTCGTAGATGATCTCCAGGCGGTCGGTCGGACCCGGCAGCGCCGCCAGCGTCGCGTCGTCCCGGGTCACTTGCAGCGGCTTGGTGATGATGAGCGGTCGCACCGGGCGATCCTGCTCGACGATGCCCGCCTGTTGGATGGCGTTGACGAACGCCTCGCTGGAACCGTCGCCGCCGGGCAATTCCCCGATCGTCCCCCCGGTGACGGTCAACACCGCGTTGGCGATCCCCATCCCCGACAGCGCCGCCATGCAGTGCTCGATGGTCTCGACCCCCAGCGTGCCGTTTTTCAGGCACGTCCGCCGCGGGCGATTGGACACATGCCTCACCATCGCCGGCAGCGTCGTCCGGTTGGCGCCGTCGCACCGGACGAACAGGATGCCGGCGTCGGCCTCGCCGGGCGCGAGCGTCAGCGTCGCCTGCTCGCCGGAGAACAGCCCCGGCCCGCTGAGCGAGACGGTATTGGCCAATGTGCGTTGAACTGGAAACTGCACCGGATCATCCTGATGAAATCGCCGCGAACCGAAACCGTCGCGGATTATAGCGGGGGAGGGGGAGGGTTGTAAGTTGGGGGGAGGAAGTTGTGAGTTGCGCGTTGCGGGTTGCGAGTTGGGGAGGGAAGTTGCGGGTTGCGGAGAGGAAGGTGGTACGTTGTACGTTGTAAGTTGTGGGTGAAGGACAAAGAACCGCGCGGTGTCCGCTGTCTCCCTCCGCCTACCCTCCCTCCGCCTACCGCCTACCCTCCTTCCGCCTACCGCCTACCCTCCTTCCGCCTACCCTCCCTCCGCCTACCGCCTACCCTCCCTCCGCCTACCCTCCCTCCGCCTACCCTCCCTCCGCCTACCGCCTACCCTCCTTCCGCCTACTTTCCCTCCCCTTCCGCCTACCGTCCGATAAACGCCGCGCCGGCGATGAAATGGCGCGATGGCGGGGATTGGGCCGATGGAAAGGGGGTGGCGGACGCGGGCGACGGCTTGCCGGGGGGGATTTTTTCTTGCAAGATGCCCGTTGCGGACGTGTAATCACCCCCGTCGGGTTGAACCGGCGTCCTGGACGAACCTGTTGGAAAGGAGCGCGGTGGCAAGTCCACCGTCATCACATGGGCAGCAAGAAACTTGGCATGTTGGCCTGCGGCGCGTTGGTGGCGCTGGGGATGGTCGGATGCACCACCTTCGACAAGGATCATGATCGCTACGAACCCAAGGGGTGGTTCGACCCCGGCGCCGTCGGGCGATGGCAGGGCGAGCCGCTGCTGCGTCCCATCCTCCCCACCCTCGGCACCCAGTTCGAGGAGCCGGACCAGGGCTTCGCCAACGCCACCGACGTCCGCCCGGAGGATCTGAAGGTCCAGGCCGTCGATTACGTCATCGGCGCCAACGACCTGCTCAACGTCTCGGTGACCGATTTGGTCGGCCCGGGCGTCGAAACCGTCAAGACCACCCGCGTCAGCGAAAGCGGCAACGTCAGCCTGCCGCTGATCGGGCAGATTCACGCCACCGACCTCACCGAAGCCGAGCTCGAAAAGGTCATCCAGCAGAGCTACCGCGACGCCAACCTGATCCAGAACGCCCAGGTGTCGGTGACGGTCGCCGAGGCCCGTGCCCGGACGTTCAGCATCCTCGGCTCGGTGGCGGCGCCGGGGCAATACGCCATCATCAACGCCGATTTCCGGCTACTGGACGCCTTGGTGCTCGCCCGCGACATCAACGCCCAAGGGGTCGATGAGATTTATGTGATCCGTCCGCTCGGCGAGCGCGACAAGCAGGGCGACAACGCCACCACCCGGCCGGCCAACAGCGCCACCGAACCGACCGGCGGTCCAAACCCCGATCTGCTCGCCCCGCAGTCCAAGGCGACGGCCATGGCGCGTCCGGCGCTGATGCAAAACCAGCCGTCCACCGCCGCCACCACCCGGCCGGCCGAACTCTCCCCCAGCGCCGCCGAGGACGGCGGTCGCGTGGTCATGATCGACGGCAAGCCGCGGGCGATGAACCCCGATTCGACGACCACCGCCCCGGCGATGAAGACCCCGATGGTCGAGGCGACCCAGCCGGCGGGCGGCGGGGACTTCGCGTTCAACGATTTGGCGCCGGTGACCGACCAGCGGATCATCCGGGTGCCGCTGGCCGCCCTGAAGAACGGGGATTTGCGATACAACATCGTCATCCGCCCGAAGGACATGATCTTGGCGCCGCTGCCGAGCATCGGCGAGTATTACATGGGCGGGCACGTCGCCCGCGTGGGGGTGTATAGCCTCACCGGGCGCAAAATCACGCTGAAACAGGCGGTGGTGTCGGCCGGGATGTTCGACGGGCTGGCGATCCCCGCCCGCACCGAGCTGATCCGCCGGGTCGGGGAGAACCAGGAAATCTTCGTCAAGCTCGACCTCGACAGCATCTTCGCCGGGTCTCAGCCGGACGTGTTCCTGAAGCCCAATGACATGGTGAACGTCGGCACCAACGTGATCGCGCCGTTCATGGCGGCGGTTCGCGGGGCGTTCCGCATCACCTATGGATTCGGGTTCCTGTATGACAGAAACTTCGCCTACACCGACGTGAATCAGACGCGCTGAGGTCGCCTCCGGCGCCGGGACGGCGGACAAACCGTGCCCGCCGATCGAACCGATCGGCGGGCATGGCGTACAATGGGCTGTGGTCGCGGTCCGACCGGCACGGCGGGGGTTGTCGCCAAGGTCCGGCCCCGTTTTCGCCGATGTTCGATGGGACCGAGTCCCCTTTTCGTCACTGGCCCGGGAGAGCGTTCTGGAACTCGCAACGGACATGTCGTCGGCTTCGCCAACCGGTCCCGAGGACGTGGTCTGGGGCCTTCGCCGCGAAACCTGGCTCAAAATCGCCTTGGTCGCGGGGGTGATGACCCTGCTATTCTGGCCGAATCTGCGCCGGCTTTGGCTCAAAACCAATCCCTTCACCGGCGAGGCGAACTGGGGCCACTCGATGATCATCCCGATCATCGGGCTGTATTACCTGTATCTCAACCGCGAGGAGCTGCTCAAGGCGCCGGTGAACACCGCGTGGAGCGGGCTTCCCATCCTCTTGTCGGGACTGCTTTTATACGCCTATGGGATTTGGCCGGGACAAAATGACTTCGTGAAGGATTTCGGCATGGTGGTCGCGTTGTTCGGGGTGGTGGCGACGCTGTGCGGCTGGTCGGTGATGAAGGTGGCGTGGTTCCCCATCGCCTTTCTCGTGTGCGGAATCCCTTGGCCACCCTTGGTTTACAGCATGGTGGCGGGGCCGTTGCAGGAACTGGCGGCGTATGTGGCGGTCAAAACCCTCAGCCTCACCGGGGTTTCGGCGGCGCAGGGCGGGACAAAGATTTTCATCGGGGGGATCACGACGCCGCTGCGGACGTTGAATGTGGCCGAGGCGTGCGCGGGATTGCGGTCGCTGATGACGTTCATCTCGGTGGCCGCCGCCATCGCCTTTTTGTCGAGTCGGCCGCTGTGGCAGAAGCTGATCATCACGGCGTCGGCGATTCCGATCGCCATTTTCTGCAACACGATGCGGGTGGCGGGTCAGGGGCTGCTGGACACGTATGTGAGCCAGAAACTGGCCGAGGGGTTCGCGCATCAGTTCGTGGGGCTGGTGATGCTGATTCCGGCGTTTTTCCTGATTTTGCTGGTGGTATGGATTTTAGACCATTTGTTCATTGAGGAAGTCGCCGACAAGCGGGTGCTGGTGTCCGGCGGATCGACGGACCCCGGCGTTTTGACGCGGTTGCCCGCGATGGAAAGCGCGAACGGCGGGGGGGCGGCTTCGGTCGGGACGCCGGCGGCATCATCGTCCCGGCCGGCGGCGTTGCCTCCGCGCCCTGAGGGCATCCTCACCCGCAAGCCCCGAACCCCCCGGAGGGGCGCATGAATCCATCAACTCCGCAACAATCCGACAAATCGGGTAAACGACGTTTTTTCACGCCGGCGTTGGTGGTGGTTTTGGCGATTCTCGGCGCTGCGGCGTTGGGATTGAACTACACCGTCGCGGCATTGCAGCTTCAGTTCAAGAAGTTGCCGGTTTCACTGTCGGCGCCGCTGAAGGACATTCCGCCCCGGTTCGGGAACTGGGTGCAGGTGTCGCGGGATCAGCCGTTGGAGGCGGATATTGAACATGCGTTGGGGACGCAGGAATACGTTTTCCGCGATTATGTGAACGAAAAAATCGTGGGGGCTGAAACCATCGCGGCGTTCGCGGATTCAAGTGATGTCGAGCGTCGGGCGAAGCTCGACGAGGTGCGCCGGGCACATCCCAAGGCGGTCATCAACATGGCCGTGACATATTACACGGGTTTGGTGGACACGGTGCCGCACGTGCCGGATCGCTGCTATCTGGCCGACGGGTATCAGCCGCGCGATCGGCAGGAGGAAAGCTGGACGGTGGGCGGGGCGGCGGTTCCGGTGTCGTACATCAATTTCGAGGATCAGACGGGCTTCGGAAAACAGCCGCGGAGTGTGGCGTATTTCTTTCAGTGCGACGGCGATTACGTGGCCGGTCCGCTGGGGGTCCGACTGCGGCTGCAGGATTTGTGGCAACGGTATGCGTATTTCGCCAAGGTCGAGCTGATGACATTGCTGGCCGACCGGGATGAGTCTCGGAAGGTGATGGTGGACTTCCTGTCGGAGGCGTTGCCGAAGGTGGCGGCGGTGCTGCCGGTTTGGCCGGTGGTCGAAGGCAAATGAAGCGAGTGGCGATTCGCGGCGGGGCGGCGGATCGCGGACGATGGATCGAGGGCAATTCATGGCGCGTCGAGTCAACACCAAGTTCCTGATCATCCTGACGCTCATCGTGGTGGGGGGCGGGGTGGCGCTGTTGGCGGCGGGGAAGCTGTTTTTCCGCCACACCCCCGAACAGTCGATCGCGGCCGGCGACAAGTTCATGGCCGAGGGGAATTACGAGAAGGCGATCGGGAACTACGGGCAGGCGCGGGCGATGCGTCCGGGGGATCCGGCGA
The DNA here is from genome assembly GCA_038252525.1 of Tepidisphaerales bacterium. Classification (GTDB taxonomy): domain Bacteria; phylum Planctomycetota; class Phycisphaerae; order Tepidisphaerales; family Tepidisphaeraceae; genus JBBSAF01. The sequence goes on along the minus strand of JBBSAF010000060.1, from coordinate 3,110 downwards.
TCCTGGTGAAGATCGGGGATGCGTTCGAGGCGCGGAGCGTGACCGAGCCGGCGTTCGCGGGCAAGGAGCGGGCGGCGTGGCTGGGGGCGCTGGAGGTCAAGAGCGATTATGTCCCGGCCCTCGAGCGTTTGTTCGCCATGTACAAGGACGACGCCGAGAGCAGCCAGCGGGCGGATGTGTTCAGCCGGGTGGCGGACATCGGCAAGCGGCTATTGGCGGCCAAGCCCGACGACGTGGACGTGCGTATTTATGTGCAGACGATTCCGATCCGCACGCGGCTGGCGGGGATCGTGGTGGAGGACAAGGCGTTCGACGACGCGATCAAGGCGCTGGATGACCTGCGGATGAAACATCCCGAGAATCCAGAGCCGCCGTTCTGGGTGGCGCAGGCGAGGCTGGTGCGGGCATTGGACCGCCAGCAGTCGGGCTATCCGGCGGAGGCGACGAAACTGCGCGACGAGGCCGCGGCGCTGTTCGCTTCGACCGGCAAGGAACAGAAGGACAACGCCGAGATGCGCCTGCGGGCGTTCCAGATTTTCACGGGGTTGGCGCGCGGCGAGACCGACGAGGCCCGGCGAAAGGCATTCGACGCGCGGGCGAAAACGGAGCTGGACGCGGCGGTGGCGGTGGCGGGGGTCGATGACCCGAAATATGTGGACATCCACCTGACGGCGGCGCAGGTGGCCCAGCAGAAGGGGGATGCGGCGGGGGCGGAGAAGATCATCCGCGACCTGACGGCCAAGCGCCCCGACGACCAGCCGGTGCGGTTGACGTTGGCGCGGCTGCTGGGGACGAGGAACGAAACCCGCGACGAGGCCATCGCCCTGCTGGAAAAGCCGGTGAAACCGGCCGACCGGGCATATAAGACCCGTAATTACGAGCTTCAGACCCTGGTGGACCGCACCGGTTTGCGGCTGGACGCCTATCAGGCGGAGGCGGACGCGGCGAAGCGCGACGCGATCGGCAAATCGATCGACGCGGACATGGAGAAGCTCACCGCGCAGCTCGGCAATGTTCCCGCGGCATTGCGGCTCCAGGGCAAGTACGCCCTGATGCGCGGCAATGTCACCGATGCGATCCAACTGCTCAACCGGGCGGTCAATGAGATGGCGACGGCGGGGCAATCCAAGGATTACGACCTGATGTACCTGTTGGCCAGGGCGTACATGGCCGGTCAGCAGACGGGGCAGGCCAAGATCATCCTGGGGGACATCGTGGCGAAGTTCCCGACGTTCCCGGCGGCGAGGTTGCTGTTGGCGCAGTTGCTGCTGCGGGAGAACGCGGTGGCCGAGGCCCAGGCGCAGCTCGATGAGCTTTTGAAGATCGCGCCGGATTCGCCGGAGGTGCAGCGGTTGCGGTTGGCGATGCTCAAGGCGTCGGGCAACGAAGCGCAGTTGGACAAGGATTACGACCGGATGCCGGAGGCGACCGAGAACGACCAACGCGCCAAGGCGCAGTTGGCGGTCGCGCTGGGCAAATACGCCGACGCGGCGCGGCTGTTGGAGGCCATCCGGGCGAGCAGCCCGAAGGACGCGGCGGTGGCCAAGCTGCTGATCCAGGCCTACGCGACGCTGAATGAGCCGGAGAAGGCCAAGGCGGTGGCGGAGCAGGGGATGAAGGACCATCCCGAGGATGCGCAGTTCGCGCTGATGCGCAAGAGTTTGGACAAGACCAGCCCCGAGGAGTTGATCGCACAGGATCCCGACGAGTTCAGCCGGGAGATGCGGCTGGGGATGTTGGCGGCGTCGAAGAACGATTCGACCGGAGCGCTGGCGCACCTGAAAAAGGCCGAAACGCTGAAGCCCGACGACCGCCGCGTGATGGATTCGCTGTTCCAGTATTACCTGGGGGTGCGCGACTGGGCGAGCGCCGAGGGATACCTCGACCGGCTGGCCAAGATCGACGCCGACCAGGCGGGCGGGGCGATCTACCGCATCAAGTTGGCGATGGCGCGGGGGCGGACCGAGGAGGCGATCCGCCTGGCGCGGGAGCTGACGGGCACGATGGGCGAGTTCTCGCAGAGTTGGCTGCTGCTGGGGCAGGCGTTGCAGGCGGCGGGGAGCTACGACGAGGCGGCGGGGCGGTACGCCCAGGCGATCGAGAAACAGTCGGAGAACCTCGAGGCGTATCGCGGGATCATCCAGACCTATTACGCCCTCAACCAGCCGGAGGATGCGCGGCGATACATCGAGCAGGCGCGGCGGATTTTCCCCGACGACGCCTCGATCAAGGAACTGCAGGTGCAGTACGAGTTGACCCATGGCGACCCCGAGACCGCCGTGGCGGCGCGGGAGCAGGCGCGCAAGGCCGATGCCGATTCGCCTCAGACATGGCTGAACCTGGGGGTGGCGTACCTTCGCTCGGCCCAGAACCGGGCGGCGAAGAACCAGCCCGCCGAAGCCGCCAAGTGGCTGGACAAGGCCAAGGCGCTGTTCTCCGAGGCGATGGTCAAGTGGCCGGACGAGCCGCGGTTTTATTCGCTGCGGGCCGAGGTGGCGCTGGCGGAGGGGAAGTTCGACGAGGGGCTGGCGGCGTTGACGGCGCTGGCGGGGCGCGATGCGTGGAAGGACCGCGACGAGCCGCAGGTGATGCTGGGGGATTATTACGCCCGCGGGGGCAAGGCGCCCGAGGCCGAGGAGGCGTATCGGACGGGGCTGCGGCGGGGGGGCAACAAGGTCGAGGTCGAACTGAAGCTGGCGGATCTGCTGTCGCGGACCGGCAAGACCGACGAGGCGATGAAGGTGCTGGAGCTGAATCCCGACGACGCGCGGGTGCTCGGCCAGCGGATCGCGGTGCTGATGGGCGCCGGACGATTCGCCGACGCCGAGAAGCTCGTCAACACGGCCTTGGAGAAGGAGCCGAAAAATCCGGATCTGATCAAGAATCTGGCGGCGATTTACATCAACACCAACCGCAAGTCGCAGGCGATGGAGCGCCTCGAGCAGGTTCTGGCGGAGAATCCCAACGACATCGGGGCGCTGCATTACGTGGGGTTGATCCACGTGATGAACAACGAGCCGGACGCGGCGATCAAGGCGTTGGCGGTGGTGCGCGACCGCAATCCCGACGATGTCGACGCGCGGTTCCAGTTGGCCAAGGCGTACGAGCAG
>JBBSAF010000059.1:0-11714 GCA_038252525.1 Tepidisphaerales bacterium | reverse complement strand
GTCCGGGGAGAATCACCGGGCGAAGACGGGTTTGGAAGTTGTGAAAACCCCCATTGAGCGCCGTCCTCATCGGCTTGAATTGGAAAAACGCGGGCGAGGCCCCCCCACGACATGAGAACGGCGGCGGTTGGCCGGTGACTGGTGTATGACAACGATGCGCCCCCGCCCCGACGTTTTCCATTTATCCATGCGATTGACGCGCACGTCGCGTCAAGGGAGCGAGTCGTCCCGTCATGCCACGCGCAAGAAAAATCCGCGCGGGTGACGCGCGGATGGAGGGGCGATCACAAGCGGGCGAGGGCCTCAGGGCAGGACGGCCTCGAGGTCATTGGTGGTGCCGTCGGGGCACTTGATGTTGGTGACCTCGGCCATCTTCTGATATTCGCGGGCGCTGACCCAGGCACTGTCGGGGGCGCCGGTCTTCTTGACCTCCAAGCCGGTGTATTGGGCTTCCTGCAGTGCCATCGGCGGGGGCTTGCCGGCGCCCGTTTCTTGGCGGGCCTTTTCAATTTGGGCCTTGGCCTTGTCGGTGTAGCGCTCGAGGTGGGAGACGAACGGTGCGCCGCCGCCGCACTTGAAGACGACGGCGCGAACGTAGGTCTTGCCGTCCTTCTGGAACGGCGGGATCAGATTGATGTCGTCGGCGACGTAGGTGGCGCCGTTGTCGGCGCTGAACCAGGCGCTCTTGGGGATCTTCGGGGCGTCGGAGCCGACGAACTGCATGACGATGAGGACCAAGGCGATCACGATGATGGCGGCGGTCACGCCGGTCGTGATGGCCGGATTATCGTTCATTTTTTCTCGAATGCCCACGGGAAGCTCCTGGGTTGAGGTGCGATGAATCGACCCGTCCGCCACTTTTGCGAAACCGAAACCGGCCGATCACGAAATGCCCACGGGTTCATCATACCCCCGCGTGGGCGCGGAGTGCAACAAGGGATTCGGCATTCCACAGGGCGTTGCGTGAATCGCATGCGATTTTGGGCGCTGTCAGATGGCGGCACTTGCGCTAAGGTGTGATTCAACGGTCGGCCATGGGGGTCGGCCTGGTATCACAAAGGAGCGAATCATGACCCAGCAGAATCAAGGCGGCGCCGGCGCCGAAAAGGCGGAGAAGAGCGTCAAGCAGCAGGCCGGCGACATGGCCGGCAAGGTCGGCGAGCAATTGCGCGACGCCGGCGAGCACGTGAAGGATGCGGCGAAGGAGAAATACGAACAACTCCGCCAGCACGCCTCGGATTACTACAACGAGGGCAAGCAGCGGGCCAACGAGTGGGAGCAGGGCATCGAGGATTATGTCCAGCAACAGCCGGTGAAGTCGCTGCTGATCGCCGCGGGCGTCGGCGTTTTGCTGGGGATGCTCATGAAGCGGAGCTGACCGCCAAGCTCGGTGACAGGGCGCCGCCGGCGCCGGGCACCGATCCGACAGGATCGTTCTCGGCGCCGGTGGCGCGGACGCGCGCGAACCCTCCGCCCCGATGAGCGACATGGATATCCCCCCTCCCCAATCCACCGGTTCCGACCCTGCCAACCCCGCCCCGACCGCGGCGTGGGCCGACGCCATCGCCCAAGCCACGAAGCTCAAGGACTTCGCGGCGTATTACGCGGCGGCCAAAGCCGATGCTCTCAAAGTGTCGGTGCGGAACGTGGTCATGGTGGCGGCCTTGGGCGTGGTGGCTGCGATCGTCGCGCTCACGGCGCTGATCACGGCGACGGTGCTCTTGTGCGCGGGTTTGGCCGGGGCACTGGGGGCACTGATGGGGCACACTGGCTGGCTGGGGTCGCTGGCGTTCGGGGTTTTGGTTTTGGTGATCGCGGGACTGGGGCTGTGGCTGGCGATGCGGCTGGTGGTGTCCAAGTCGCGGGCGGCCACCGTGGAGAAGTACAAGGCTTGGACGATGCGCCAACGGGAGCGATTCGGAACCGATGTCCACGCACAAAGCACAAAATAAGCTGTCGGAGCGGAAGTATCTGGAGCTTCAGGCCTACGACGCCAAGGCGGCGCTGACCCACACGCTGGAGAAGCTGAGGGCCGACGCCCTCCGCGGCGTGGACCCGCGGGCGTGGGCCGGGGCCCATCCCTGGGTGATGGTGGCGTCGGCGACGGCGGCCGGATTCATGGGCGGCTATCTGTTCACCCCCTCCAAGGAAAACCAGGCGCTGGCGAAACTGGCCAAAATAGAGAAAGCGCTGCGCGGCGGCGAGCATTCACCGTCCCCGGCGGACGGCAAGACCGCGAAAAAGCCAAAGGGCTGGGGCGGTTTTTTCGCCGGGCAGGCCCTGCGATTGCTCAAGCCGATCGTGCTGAGTTCCCTCAGCGCCGCCGTGACCGCCAAGGCCACCGACGCGTCCGGGGAGGCCGATTCGACCGAGACCGTGACGCCGGGTGAAGGCATCTGAGGGGGGAGGAGTCGCGCGCCATCATAGGCCCTTTCACCGCCACCACAGGTCGGAAGGCAGCGGCGTGGCAGCGCCGAAGCGCCTCTGCCAAAGCCGGAATCGGCGGTACAATCGGTATAAATGATACAGATCGGCGCCGCGGCCTGTGGAGAATGAATTATTTCGTTGGCGACCGCTCAAGTCGGGGGTAGGCTATCGAAGCACGAGCCGTGTCCCGCACCGCCAACCGAAAGTCGCCATGTTGATTCCCGCCCCACGCCTCACCGCGCAAGGACTTATCCTGATGGCGCTTATGGCGATTCCAGCCACCGCCCCGCTCCAGGCCGCCCCCCCACCCACGACCGGCGCCGACGCCGTGGCCGGTTGGACCCCGGAGGGCCGCCTGCGGAAATTGCACCTGGTGAGACCGGATTTGATCCCCTATCCGCTGGCGATCGAGGTGTGGTGCTGAGGGGGGGAAGGTGCAAGTTGCGAGTTGTGTGTTGCGAGTGAGATACGGGTTGCAAGTTGTAGGTTGTAAGTTGTAAGCGGGGAAATGCGGGGAGTTGCGAGTTGTGAGTGGGGATCGACGCCCGCGCGGTCCTCTCCGCCTACCTTCCTTCCGCCCACAGTGGTAATTTGCGGGTTGCGAATCGGGAGCGGGCTGGCGGGGGACGGGGGAATCGGGTAACAAATCACGCGGGTTTCACCGGCTTGGACGATCCATGGGCGAGCCTTGGCGGCATCGGCATTGGTTTCGGGTGCGGTACGGCGACACCGATCAGTTGCGGACGGTTTACAGCGCGCGGGTGCTGGACTGGTTCGAGGTCGGACGGACGGAACTCCTGCGCGACGCCGGACTGCCCTACGCGGAGATGGAGGAGGCCGGGGCGTGTCTGCCGGTGATCGAGGCCCATGTGAACTATCGGGGACGGACGAAGTATGATGATCGCCTGGAAATGCGGTCGTCGGCGTCGATGGTCGGCAAGGCGCGGGTGCGTTTCGAGCACGAGATCGTCCGCGCCGACGGCGGGGTCGTCGCCGACGGGTGGACGACGCACGCGGTGACCGACCCTTCGGGCAAGGCCATTCGCCCGCCCAAGACGCTGGTGGATGTGATCGGCAAACAAAGGGAGCCAAGCGAATGAATGTGCGACCGCCGGTGTTGTTGAGCGGGGATGAGGCCGTGGCGTTGGCGGCGCTGGACGCCGGCGTGGCCTTGGCGACGGGATATCCGGGGACACCTTCGACCGAAATCCTTGAAACCTTCGTCGCCCTCGGCGGCAAGGGCCAGTGGGCGCCCAACGAGAAGGTGGCGATGGAGGTCGCCCTCGGCGCGGCATTCGCCTCGGCCCGCGCCTTGGTCACGATGAAGCACGTCGGCGTCAACGTGGCGGCCGATGTGCTGTTCACGGCGGCGTATTCCGGTGTCCAAGGGGCGCTGGTTTTGGTGTCGGCCGACGATCCGGGCATGGCGTCGAGCCAGAACGAGCAGGACAACCGGCGCTACGCCGTCGCCGCCGGTGTGCCCATGCTCGAGCCGGCCGATTCACAAGAGGCGTACGACTTCACGCGGTCGGCGTTCGAGATGTCGCAAAAATGGGGTTTGCCGGTGATGCTCCGGCTGACCACGCGGGTCTGCCATTCCAAGACGATCCTCCGACGACGACGCGAACCCGTGGCGCCGAACCCGACGTTCTTCGAGCATGACATCCCCGCCCGGGTCATGATCCCCGCCCACGCCCGTCCGGCCCATCGGCGACTGCGGGCGAAATTGGCGGAGATCGAGCGGTTCGGCGAGGAATCCGATCTCCATTCGATCCACCGCGGCGACGGGGAGCTGGGGATCATCGTTTCCGGCATCGCCTATCAATACGCCCGCGAGGCCGCGCCGCCGGCGTCGGTGCTCAAGCTAGGTCTGACGTACCCCCTGCCGATGGAAAAAATCCGCGCGTTCGCCGGGTCGATGAAACGATGCGTGGTGATCGAGGAGGGCGACCCGTATTTGGCCGATGCGATTCGGGCCGCCGGGATCGCCGTCGAGTCGCCCGATGCGATGTATCGCTTCGGCGAATTGAACGTCGCTCGCGTGCGGCGCATCCTGGCCAACGACAACTCGTCGGAGTCGGCGCCCGCCAAGGGCAAGCCCCCGCAGCTCTGTCCGGGCTGTCCGTATCACGCGGTCTTCTCGACGTTCAAGAAGCTTGATTGCATCGTCTCCGGCGACATCGGCTGCTACACCCTCGGCGCCCTGTTGCCCCATCAGGCGATGGACATGCAAACCTGCATGGGCGCCAGCATCGGCGTGGGTCTCGGCCTGCGCCACGTGCTCCCCGACGCCGACGCCCGACGCGTGGTCAGCGTGATCGGCGACAGCACGTTCATGCACAGCGGGCTGACCGGGATCGCCGAAATGATTTACAATCCGCCGAAAACCGGGCATGTGGTGATCGTGCTGGACAACGGCACCACCGCCATGACCGGCCAGCAGGAACACCCCGGCACCGGGCGCACGGTGGACCACCATTCGGCCGGCAAGGTGGGCATCGAGGACACCGCCCGCGCGATGGGCGTGGACCATGTGATCGTGATGGACGCCGCCGCCGATGTGGCGGGCTTCGAGCGGTCGCTGCGGGCGGCGTTGGCGGGTGATGGTTTGACGATGATCGTGACCCGCAAGCCGTGCATCCTGGCGGCCGGCAAAATCCGCGAGTATGAAAAGGCGGCGACCGTCGAGGCGTCGGCGTGCGCCGGATGCGCCTCGGGCGAGGGCGAGGGGTGCGACCATGCCGAAGGTTGAACACAACCCCGGCGGCGGCGAGGACGCTGCGCTGGACGCCGGCGCGACGGTCGATCCGGCGGCGTTGGGCGGCGCCACGGAAAAACCGAAAACGCCGGATGAACGCCCGCCGGCATGGGAGGGCGACGCGCCGGGATTGTGCCCGTTTTGTCGCGGCGGAACTTGTTTGGGATCGTGCCAGGATTGAAGGGGCGGGAAGGAATCAGAAAATGACCCGTCTTGAGAAATTGATCCGGGAATTGCCGCCCCGACTTCAGCGCGAGGTCGAGGATTTCGCCGAATTCCTCAAGAGCCGGGAATCCAGTGGTTCCGACGGGCCGATGCGCCAGTCATGGGCGGGGGGTTTGGCCGCATGGCGGGACCGTCTCACGTCGGTCGAATTGCAGCATGAATCGCGAAATTGGTGGGGACGGTGAGTGGTGTACCTTCTTGTTCTTTCACTCATTGGGGAAAAAAGGGAATGAATAACGTCACCAACATCGTCATCGCCGGCATCGGCGGCCAAGGGGTCCTCAAGGCCTCCGACATCCTCGCCGATGCGGCCTTCTCCACCGGCCTGGAGGTCAAGAAAAGCGAGATCCATGGCATGAGCCAGCGCGGCGGCTCCGTCACCAGCGACGTGCGGTTCGGCGCCGAGGTCTTCAGCCCCATGGTCCCGCCGGGCGAGGCCGATTACCTGCTGGTGTTGTCCGAGGACCAGATCGACAACAACCGCGCGGCGCTGCGGGCCGGCGGCGCCCTGCTCGGCCCCGACACGGTGGACGCCGCATCGCTGCCGAATCGCCGAAGCCTCAACGTCGCCCTTCTCGGCGCCCTGTCGGTGGACTTGGACATTGACGACGCGATCTGGCGCGAGGTGCTGGGTCGCAACTTCCCCGCCAAATTGCATGACGCCAACGCCAAGGCGTTCGATCTTGGCCGCCAAGCCGCTCTGGCGCGGAGGAGGGCATGACGATGGCCATGACCGACTCCACCGCCGGCGCGAACGGATCCTTCCACATCGCCAGCGCCCCCGATTACCTGCCCATCGGGCCTCTGCGCGAACTGCAGTTCCGCCGCCTCTGGGCCATCGTCCGCCGCGCTTACGATCGCGTCACACTCTTCCGCGAACGCATGGCCGAGCGGGGATTGACGCCCCACCACCTCCAAAGCCTCGAAGACATCCGCCTCCTGCCGTTCACGGTCAAGACCGACCTGCGCGACACCTACCCATTCGGGCTGTTCGCCAGCCCCATGGATGAGATCGTCCGACTTCACGCCTCCAGCGGCACCACCGGCAAGCCCATCGTCGTCGCCTATACCCAGGCCGACCTGGAGGTCTGGAAGCAGGTCATGGTCCGCACCTTCGCCGCCTGCGGGCTGCACCGCGGCGACGTGATCCAAAACGCCTATGGCTATGGACTGTTCACCGGCGGGCTGGGCGCCCATTATGGAGCCGAGGCCCTGGGCGCCACCGTCATCCCCATCTCCGGCGGCAACACCGAGCGCCAGATCATGGTCATGAACGACTTCAACGTCACCGCCATCTGCTGCACCCCCAGTTATTTTCTGCACCTGATCGAAAAGTCGCTGGAAATGGGCCTAAAACCCTCGCGCCTGCGGGCCGGCATCTTCGGCGCCGAACCGTGGTCGGATGTCATGCGCCAACGCATCGAATCGGCCACCGGCATCAAGGCCTACGACATCTACGGTCTGTCTGAAATCATTGGTCCCGGTGTCGCCGGCGAGTGTTCCGCCCAGGCCGGGCTGCACGTCTTCGAGGACCACTTTTACCCCGAGATCATCGACCCGGTCACCTGCGAGGTCCTGCCCGATGGCGTCGAGGGCGAGCTGGTGCTGACGACCCTCAGCAAGGAGGCGATGCCGATGATCCGCTATCGCACCCGCGACATCACCCGCCTCATCGCCGAACCGTGCGCCTGCGGCCGGACGATCCGCCGAATCCAACGCATCTGCCGGCGCAGCGACGACATGTTCATCATCCGCGGCGTCAACGTCTTTCCCTCCCAGGTCGAGGCCGCCCTGCTTTCGACCGAGGGGACGATGCCCCATTACCAGATCGTGCTCTCGCGCGACAAGGGTCTCGACCGCATGGCCGTCCGAGTCGAGGTCACGGCGGAGGTTTTCGCCGACCAGGTGCGGGCGATGGAGAAGCTGCGGGCGAAAATCTCCCACGCCATCGAACACACGCTGGGGATCCACGTCGATGTGCAACTGGTCGAACCCCGCACCCTCGCCCGCAGCGAGGGCAAAGCCAAGCGCGTCCTCGACGAGCGACCCAAGGAATGAGCCGATGAAAATCCACCAACTCTCCCTGTTCCTCGAAAACCGTCCCGGCGCCCTCGCCCTGCCGTGCCGGACGTTGGCCGACGCCGGCGTGGGCATCGTCGCCCTGAACCTCGCCGACACCGGCGAGTTCGGCATCCTGCGTCTCATCGTCGCCGACTGGCACAAGGGCAAATCCGCCCTCGAGGCCGCCGGCTGCGTGGTCAACATCACCCCCGTCGTCGCCATCGAGGTCGATGACCGCCCCGGCGGGCTTGCGGACCTCGCCGACCGCCTCGACGCCGGAAAGGTCGCTGTCGATTACCTCTATCCCCTCAACGGCGGCGCTTCGGCGGGCAAGGCCGTCTTGGTCTTCCGTTTCGCCGACCCCGACTCGGCCCTGGAATATCTCACCGCCCAAGGCGTCCGCGTGGTCGACCCCGTCCCCCTGCCCGGCCACGCGAAACCATGACCGACCGCGCGACTTCGCGCGGCATGGGCCGGGGGGCCGCGGGCGCGCAGCCCCCTCCAACCTCCATCACTCGACCTTTTCCCGGAAGATTTTTCGCCGCGCCGCCTCGCGGATGGCGATGATCGCGGGGTGCGTCGGATTCTCCTCGGCCGAGATCGCGTAGAAACGCTCCTTCACCTGATCGGTCCGTCCGACCGCTTCCACGCCGCCATCGCGGTGGGCGGTCCCGGCGATGACCGACGGGACGGGGAAAATCCCCTCGCCGGCCTGTCCGAACGCGCTCATGAGGGCGCTGTCATCGAACTCCCCCACCACGATCGGATGGATGCGCTGCGAATCGAACCACAGGTCCAGCGATCGCCGCACCGCCGAATGCCCCGTGGGCAGGAGCATCGGGGCGCCATCGAGCGATTTGGGGAAGTCCTTGCGATGTTTTTTCGCCAATTCCGGCGCCGCCAGGAATCCCACCCCGCACTCGCCCAAGAGGTGATTGAATCCCGCGAACCCCACCGCGCTGCCGATGGGACTGTCGCTCAGAACCATGTTCAGCCGACGCGCGGCAAGGTCCGCCAGCAGCCGGTCGGCCTTGTCCTCGCGACACGTCAACCGCACCGGCCGCGACAGCCGCATCGCCGGCTCCAACAGCCTCCGCGCCACCGCCTTGGGGGTCACATCCACCAGCCCCACCGTCAGCCGCAGTTGCCGCTGGAGCGGCTGATGCTCCAGGGCGTTCGATCTGGAGCGATGATCTCCCCGACCCCATCGGCTGGCTTCTTTCGAGTGCGGCGCCGCGACACCCCGTCCTTCGTCGCGGCGCCGCGAGGAAGATGGCTCAACGCCTCCTCCGGCCCCAGTCGCGCCCTTCCCGCCCCGCCCACCGGTTTCTCTTGCTCTCCACCGGTTTCCCCATTGAGAAATCAGATAAGGGCGTGTTATAATATCGAAGGTCCATCACCCGGGGGGGGCGCCAAGAGGAGTTCCCATGACATCCATTCCCCGCTCCCTGATGATCATTGGCCTGTTTCCCGTCGCCACCTTCGCCGAAACCCTCCACCTCGGCCCGGTCGATTTCATCGCCGTCGACCAGCCCCGCGTCACCTTCGGTATCGAGGACCCCGCAAGCCTTGGCGTCAACGTCGGACCCGACTTTTAGGACCAAGCCCTGCTCGACACCGGCGCCAATGGCGTGCTTTTGGGAGCGGGAGCCTATTTCGACTTCGACACTTACACTTACAACGCCGATCTGTACCAGCAGGCCACCAACAACGCCCACCCCGTCACCTACGTCGAGACCGGCGTTTCCGGCGGGCAGGCGCTGGCGCTTTACAAACCCTACAACGTCTACTATCTCGGCGCCGATCTCACCCAGCGATCCCTCGATGGCATCAACATGATCGGCTCGCCGGATCTGGACCTCGGCAGTTTCGCCGCGGTCATCGGCATGCCCGCCATGGCCGGCCAAGTCATGAGCATCAACCTCCGTCCCCTCGCCGAGCCGGATTTGCAGCTGCTCAACGGCGCGTTCTCATCGACGCCCCCGGCATCCACCACCGGCCTGACCCGCCACGTGGCCATGACCATGCAGCCCCCCGCGTACGCCGCCCAGCCGGCCGACCGCGACCCCACCGATCCGTGGCCGACCTACGCCGGTGTGCCCCTGATCGCCAACATCGGCTTCTCCACCACCAACGTCGCCGGCGCCGCGGGAAGCTCCACCGACACCCTGCTGATGGACACCGGCGCCCAAACCTCGATCATCTCCACCGCCACCGCCGACCGGCTGCACCTGAATCTCGATCCCAACGACCCCGAAAGCGACATCGTGGACCGAAACAACGACGGTCATATCACCATCGAGGACTATCTCGAGGTCGGCGGCATCGGCGGCGCCACCTACATGCCCTTGGTCTCCATCTCCCGAATGACGCTCCCCACCATCGAGGGCGACAGCCTCGAAATGACCGATCTGGTCGCCGGCGTCCTCGACATCCAAGGCATCGACGGCGTGCTGGGCATGAACGTCCTGACCAGCGGCTATCTCGACAAAATCCTCACCGACACCACCGAATATGGCACGTTCGCCCAAGTTTCCATGGATTTCCGCGACGCCGCCAATTACGTGATGGCGCTCGACATCAACCCCGACGCGATCCTCGTGCCCGAACCGACCCTGACCGTCACCCTACTGGCCTTCGGCGCCCTCCTCATCTCGCGCCGACGCGCCCACCACGCTGAAAGCGGTCGGACCATGGTGGGGTGAAACGAAAGTCCTCCCCTCGCGCCGACCCGACCGCCATGCTTGATACCCCTGCGCCAGCCCTTTCGCGCCGACGCGACCGCCACGCTGAAAGCGGTCGGATCAGGGCGGGGTGAACCGTGAGCCCTCCCCTCGCGCAGACCCGCCCGCCACGCGTGAAACCCCTTCGCCGGCCCCCTCATCCCCGCCGTGCCGTCAGCACGAACAGCCCCGGCCCGCCCACATCCGATTCCGGCGGAATCGGCCGCGCCATGGCGCCCGCGAAGCCCCGCGATTCCAGCCGCGCCACCAGCGCCCGGGGGTCGAATCCCATCACCCGCTGATCCAACCGGCGCGCGACCTCCTCGCGGTCGTGCGGCAATAAATCGACGATCACCACCCGCCCGCCGGGTTTGAGGATGCGGGCCAATTCCCCGAGCACCCCGTCGATTTCCGACAAATACCCCAACACCAGCATCAACATCGCCGCATCGCACGCGCCATCCTGGATCGGCAACCGGGCGAGCTCCCCCGCCCGCAGCGACACGTTCGCCGTCTCGCCCAGCCGGCGTTTGGCCGCCTCCAGCATCGCCGGCGATCCGTCCACCGCGATCACCTGCCGAACGTACGGCGCCAGTCCCGCCGCCAACTGCCCCGTCCCGCATCCCAGGTCCGCGACCACGCTCGACGGATCCAGCAGCGACAGCATCGCCGCGAGCGACGGGGCTTGTCCGAACAGTTCGCCGCGCAATTTGTCCCACTCCCCCGCCGCTCCCGCGAAAAACGCCTGCGTCCGGCTCGCCCGCTCGGCCAACCGCCCCTGCAAACGCGATTCATCCTGCCCCACCGTCGCCCAATCGGCGATCTGCGTCCGCGACAGTTGCCACAGTTGCTTGGCCCCCTCCGCCGGCGACACCGGGTCCATCCGATACAAATGCGTCCGAGCCTCCCGCCGCGCCGTCACCCATCGTTCGGCCAACAGCACCTTCAGATGCCGGCTGACGGTGGACTGGGGAAGCTGAAGAATATCGCACAGATCGACGACCCCGAGTTCGTGCCCCTCCAATAGCCGCAATAGCCGCAATCGAGTCGTATCCCCCAATGACGCCATCCACGACAGCAAGGCCCCCGGCTGGGGGACCGGCGGCGGAGCGGGAGGTTGTCGGGGGGGCGGCGCCATCTATCCGTTCATCCGGATGGGATGATCGGTCCCGACCGCCCGGTGTCAAGGGTGTTACACCGCCCCGTTCGCCGCTTCCCGTCCCTAGGCCGACCGCGTGGCCGACCCGACCGTTGGTGTTACACCGCCCCGTTCGCCGCTTCCCGTCCCTGTCTCGGTATGGCGCCCGTTTGTTGCGGCGTCGCCCTCCCCTTCCCACGCCGCGGGGGGTGCCGCGCCCTCGTTGTTATATACAACTCCTCTGCCACCCGGCGTAATTTCCACGTCGCGGGGGGGCCGCGCCCCCGTTGTTATAAACAAGTACGGTTCCACCCAAAAACACCCACCAGCCCAGAGATAAGTATCAAAGCCGCCCATGGCGGTGTACCCCCAGCGCACCCCC